>JABSRV010000117.1 GCA_013214905.1 Psychrobium sp.
TTGCTCAACAGGTCCAACATCCATACCATCGTATGAACCCAAACCATTTTGATGAGCAAAAATATAAAACTCATCATTTGTTTTATCAAGAGATTTACTATTATGAATTTCTATTTTTTCCACATGTAAGTAAAATGAATCCGCTTCGTTCTCATTTTCTTTTTTAGCCTGAAATATATCTACAACGGTGTAACCCATAGATAGCAATTTAGGAATAACCAATTCTAAATTATTAGAATCATCATCAGTAAAGAAATACCCCCAAAGAAGTGGTTTTGATAAATCCCATTGACCATGCTCGACAATGTCATTAAACATTTCATCGAGCTGCTCTATAGTAATATTTTTGTTAGGTATGTTATCCATAATTTTCTCTTCAGAACTAAAGTTAAAACTTAATAAGAAAGTACAATAATTAAATTTGACACTGTAAGCACCTAAACTTACGCCCACCTAACCAGCGGCGTGCTGGCGCAGTTTTTTGCGTCTATTTGCTAAAAATGTGACAGCTTTGGCCGTCGGGTTCAGGGCGTGTTGTTATACAAATAGCTGGCTGAAAAACGCTATTACGACAAACGAAATAACCTTAATAAAAGCCACTACCCATATACAGTCTATCAAGTCAGCGTTAGTGACTCGCATTAGTAAATATACAAATGCGATTAATCCGAAAATCCAGCCAATATACGGTATCAGAGAAAGCACTGAAACGACTATTATGATAAGGATTAAAGGTTTTATTTCAGCTTTTACAAAAGCCAATTTAGTAGCGAGATACATGCAAAGCGTTGAAATAAAAACATCCAATGCAAATACAATTGCTAAAGCGCCCATTTACCATTCCTCATTTGTATAACGAGGCTGTAGAATTAATCATTCTCAGCCTCAATTTTAAATATGCGAAGACAATAATTGAAATCATTCGAGATTTCAATTATTTAGTTACTATTCTGTGATGATTTAATTCGTAGCGGATTAATAACAAATTTGGGACGGGCATAAAAATCTCGCTGATATTCAATGACTTTTAAAATCTCACTCATTTTAGTGAGGTAATTTGGCACCAAAAAACGGAGCGTGCAACGATGTTAAGTCGTTGAGTTGACGAGGGAATACAATGCATAGCTGTACGGTTCAATAATTCTTAACACATCCCTCATTTTAGGCGACACCTAGCATGAATTAATACCTACAAATTATTAAATGAAAGTGGTTTTATTTTGACTCAATTCAAGGATGACATCCTAGACAGTAGGTAATATCGCAATTAAAGGGCTACGTTTTCTACTCACTATTGTTAACTATCTCGCTTAATGTGATGCATTTAACCTGATTTAACCGAGGCTTACTGCTAGACTAGCGTTAAGTTACCTTAAGAAAATCAATCATGACTAACAATGCACAGCCAACTATTTTTTGGCACGATTATGAGACATGGGGGGCCGACACGAGACGTGATCGTCCTGCTCAATTTGCTGGTATTCGCACCGATCTTGACCTTAATATTATTGGCGAGCCGATCGAGTTCTATTGTCAGTTAGCTAACGATTACCTGCCTAATCCAGAAGCCTGTTTTATTACCGGACTTACGCCGCAGAAAGTGAATCGCTTAGGCATGCCTGAAGCCGAGTTCATTACAAAAATTAATGATATTTTTAGCGAACCCGATACCGTAGTCGCAGGTTATAACAGCATTCGTTTTGACGATGAGATCACCCGCCAAGCGTTGTATCGCAACTTCTTAGACCCTTATGCTCGCGAATGGCAAAACGGCTGTTCTCGATGGGATATTATTGACTTAGTGCGTACCTGTTATGCATTGCGCCCAGAAGGCATTAATTGGCCAACCAATGATGACGGTGTGGTCAGTTTTCGTTTAGAGTTGCTGACAAAAGCAAACGGCATAGCCCATGAAGGTGCTCACGACGCGGTAGCAGACGTGATTGCCACCATTGAAATGGCCAAGCTCATTAAACAAAAGCAGCCAAAGCTGTATGAATTTGTGTTTAATCTTCGCCGTAAGAATGAAGTGGCCAAGCATTTTGATTTGGTTAAATTCACGCCGTTGGTTCACATCAGTTCAAAAATTCCAGCGACGCAAGGTTGTTGCACCTATATAGCGCCCGTCGCCTATCACCCGACCAATAAGAATTCGGTAATTTGTGTCAATTTGAATATGGATTTGTCGCCGCTGTTAACGTTAACGGCGCAGCAAATTAGTGATCGCATGTATACCCGAAAGGCTGACTTAGGCGACGACTTGCCTATTGCGATTAAGACGATACAAATCAATAAATGTCCGGTGATAGCGCCTGCCAAAACGCTGACGGCTGAGACCGCCGACAAACATGGTATTGACCGTGAACTTTGTCGTAAGAATCTAAATTTATTGCAAGCTAATCCGCAGTTACGCGATATTTTGACCGAAGTGTTTTCATTGCCTAATGACATGGCCGCAGAAACAAATCCTGATTTGATGCTCTACAGTGGTGGATTTTTTAACTACAGCGATAAATCTTTGATGGAGCGCATCACGCAAACACCGCCTGAGCAATTGGCTGCATTAGATGTTGAATTTAGTGACAAACGCTTGGCTGAAATGTTCTTTCGTTATCGCGCACGTAATTATCCACTGACCCTGTCTGAAGATGAACAGCAGCGCTGGAATAGCTATCGCATGGATAACCTTAAAGGTGAGAATTACGCCATGAACTTAGAAAACCTGGCAATAAGCCACGAACAAAACGAACGTAAAATGGCTATTTTACGCGCTTTGTTTGAATACGGCAGCAGCTTATAAGTTAGTTCACTGAGGTTGCGCAGCAAATAAATGCACAACCTTAATGAGCATTTACTTGCTGCGAAGCTTCTCTAATCGTGCATGTAAACTAGAGGTATCCCAACGACTACCACCAATGCCCTGCACTTCGCCGTAAAACTGATCGACAAGTGCGGTCACTGGTAGTGATGACGCATTGCTGCGCGCTTCATTAAGTGCAATGGACAAATCTTTACGCATCCAATCTACCGCAAATCCAAATTCATATTGATTCTCGATCATCGCTTGATATCGATTTTCCATTTGCCATGACTGCGCAGCACCTTTTGAGATCACATCAATGACTTTCGCTACGTCTAGATTTGCGCTTTTAGCAAAATGAATGCCTTCAGCTAAGCCTTGCACAATACCCGCAATGCATATTTGATTGACCATTTTAGCGAGTTGCCCAGCGCCGACAGCGCCTATTAGCTCAGCACATCGTGCATAGGCGTCGATCACTGGTTTTACTTTATCAAATATTGCCTGCTCGCCACCGATCATGATGGTTAGCACGCCATTTTCAGCGCCTGCTTGACCACCAGACACTGGTGCGTCAAGAAAACCAATCTCTTGTTGCTGGCACAATTGAGCTAACTCACGAGCCACGTCGGCTGACGCGGTGGTATGATCACACAAGATTGCGCCTTGTTTCATGCCGTATAACGCGCCATCATCGCCAGTAATGACTTGCCTAAGATCATCATCATTACCAACACAGCTAAAGACAATATCGGCGTCAGCGGCGGCCAGTTTTGGCGATGCTGCCATTTGACCATTGTATTGCGTCACCCACGCCTGTGCTTTTGCGGTCGTGCGATTGTATACGGTAACCTGATGTCCGGCTTTTTGTAAAAATCCGGCCATTGGATATCCCATCACGCCAAGCCCAATAAATGCTAATTTCATCACTCGCCCTTAATACTTGTTATAAAATGGTTTTAAATAGCGATAGAGGTTTTTGCTCTTTCGCCTATATATGTCTTGATAAATAGGTGCTTGTTCGCTTGGCTCAAAACGTCGGCCAATTTTGACCATGGCTTTGGCGCCTTGCTCAATGCTCTGATAAATGCCAGCGCCTTTTGCACACGCAATGGCCGCACCTAAACCCGACGTTTCAAATGTTTGCACGCGCTCGCACGGCAAATTAAAGATATCAGCAGCCATTTGCATCACCACATCACTTTGACTACCACCACCACTAATCCTTATTACCGTAATAGTCTCTGGCGCTATTTTACTTAATCGCTCCAAGCCCTGCTTTAGCGCAAATAAAATACCTTCAATTAACGCGCGGTATAAATGCAAGCGGCTATGATCGGGGGTAAAACCAACGATGCTGCCTCTTGCTTCTGGGCCTGGATAAATGACTCCCGGCGCCCAAAACGGTTGCAACAATAAACCATCACATCCAGGTTCTATATCGGCAATTGCTCGGCAAATTAATTCTTCGGTGCTAATGCCCAACGATTTTGCTTTAACACTATCAGCCTCGCCATATTGCTCGATAAAATGGCTAAGCAACCAAAACCCGCGTTGTAATATGATTTCATTGATATAGCTTTGTTCGGTGAGCGATGGATAAGCGGGCAAATATCTAAAGGCTTCACGATACTTAGTTTGGGTGATGTTAATAGTCGCTGCTGTGCCTAAACTGACACTTGCAACGTGTGTTGACGCCGCCGTCGCGGTTAATGTCTCACAAGCCTTGTCTGCGCCAGCACTAATGACAGCTATGCCATTGATTAAGCCTGTCGCTTCACTCGCACTAGGGCTAACTAAGCCAAGTACTTCGCCAGGCTCTATGACTTCAATCATTTGACTCGGTTTAATATCGATCGCCTGCCATTGCCAATTATGCTTATTGCCCCAACAACGATTTTTATAATCAAAAGGTACGAAACCTACTTGCGAGGCCACAGAATCTTTGAGCTCACCGGTCAGTTTAAAATTTAGGTAACCCGATAGAAAACACACTTTATCGGTATTGTTGTAAACATTAGGCTCGTGCTGCGCAATCCAATTAAGCTCTGACTCGCCTTGAAAATAGCGAATACGCTTGGTCATGCCTACTACCATAAACGCCAATCTCCACCAAGGTTTAAGCTTAGGAAATTTTGTTGCACGGCGGCTATCTGGCCACATAATCATCGGGCGCAGCGCGTTTTGATGTTTGTCTAGATTGATCACACAATTACGCTGCGTAGTAATCGTCAGCGCGGTGATTTGACTCGGCGTAATATTGGTTTGTGACCAAAGCTTTCGTAATACCAAACAGACTTGTTGCCAGCAATAATCAACATCTTGCTCGGCCCAGCCAAGTTGCACTACGTTATAAGGAGAGACTTGTTGCGCGACCTTGACGATAAGTTGACCGTGATGATCGAACACTAAGGCTCGAACACTTTGCGAGCCATAATCAATGGATAATAGATATTTGTTTTGCATGTCTTTTATTATTAGTATTATTATTGGAACCGACTGTCTTTATATCAAATAACGCAAGACTATTAAAACTAAAAAGCAGCCTAAGGCTGCTTTTTATCATTTTTCTCGGTATTTATCGGTTTAGAAAAAACCACCAAGTTTATCTTTTAGCTTGTCTTTTAATTTTTGCTTCGCTTTGGCTTTCTCAGCATCGGCTTTTTGCTTGGCTTGTGCTTTTAACTTGTCAGCCTGCCCCTTCAATTTCGCTTTTGCTTGATCAAGCTTTGCGCTTAGCGCGCCGCCAGTATCTAAACCAAATTTGGGGTCATCAAATGCCCCTGTTACTTTAAGTGGAATAGTAAGGCCTGCTAGATCACTACGCTCTTTACCACCTTGACCTTGTGATGAATTCACCAGCACAACTTTTAAGTGATAATCGAGCAGCGATTTAATGATATCTGCGGTGCCATTGCCTTTTAAGCGTAAGAATGGCGCACTCATATCAAGTGACGTATTATTTGCGATGCCGTCTTTAATGCTAAAGGTACCGGTTAACGCGGTAAAGTCAGTACGTTCACTGTTTTCTTGGCTTTCTGTTTCGCCGCCAGTCAAGCTGGCTTTGGCATTACGTATCTTTTGCGGGATATTCATGCCCAGCAACGCACCGTCTAAAATCTTAAAATCACCGTTACCAACTAATCCCTGTTTTATTTTATCAACGGTTAAGCCTTCGCCGCTCGCTGTTAAATTAAAATTGGTACTACCGGCCACTAACTCCATGTCCGTTACATCTTTTAACAACGGTAAAATTTGCACGTTGGTCAGTGCCATCGACATCTTATGTTTGTTGCGGCCTCCGGCATGGGCAACTTGACCATTAAGCAGCATGTTACCTTGATATAAATTGACAGATAGTGGCGCTAATTTTGCCACACCATTGTTGATAACAACCTTTAGCTTAATTTCGTTAAGATTAATGCCGCTGGCTTTAACACCCGCAATCGTTATATCGCCTAATACGTCTAGTTCATTTAAAAACGCTAGATTAGGCTCAACTTGTGGCTCGCTTGCCACTTCGACAATTTTCTCTTCGTCATCGCTTGGTGGTGGCATAAATGGGTTTAAATCCCACTCATTACCGAGCAAGCTAAAGCGTACTTTCATTTTACCCGCTAGCTCAATTGCTGCATGCCCCGAGAGTTGAATGTCGTTTGCATTGAGCATAATGTTATCAATGGCAATTTTTTGACCGTTAATATCAACACTAATATCGCTGGTAATTTTAAGATTGAGCTTACCACTTGGTATCGCTTCGCCGCTAAGTTCACTGGTTAAGGTCAATTCGTTAAGGCTTAGTTTCGCTAACGCTTTATCCAACATTAACTGACCAACAATCGACAAATCACCTTCTACGCCAGCTGTTGCCATCACCATTTTAATGGTTAAATCTGTTGCTTTACCTAGTTCAAACTCACCTAATGATATTTTTTCAACCTTAACCAACGTCGTAACAGCAGTGGCTAGATCTTGAATTTCTAGCTGAGCATCAATAATATCAAGGCCAGCGAAGCGCACAGATTCAGGCATCGCTGCTGGCTCTGCGCCAGTGGTTTCTGATTGGGTGCTTGGCGTGATAGGTGTTGGCGCTTGACCCGCATTAACGGGGCCAATGTTGTCTAAATTACTGGCGCCTGATTTAGTGGTAATAATATTTAATCTAAGGCCATGTAGGCTCAATTTACCCAACTCTACTTGACCTTTTAATAACGGCAAGATAGCAATTGACGCCGATACACTGCCTATCTTCATTAAGTTATCGCGATTGTAGCCCGCAGGATTCTTGACCGCTACTTCGCCAGTACCAATGCTTAGTCGTGGAAATAGGCTCCAACTTAAATCACCCGCAATAACCAATTCACGGTTAAGTACCTTTTTAACTTCCGCCTCAATCTCTGGTTTGTAATCATTGGGGTTTATGAATATAAGTAGGCTTATAACAGCCACTAAGACTAGGGTGATAAGCGCAACTAAAATTTTAAGCAGTCGTTTCATCGCAGGATCCTTGTTTGACAACGAATTTTATATCAGAGCCCAATACAGCAGGCTCACAGTATATTTTGAGTATCTATGGTATGAGAATAATAGTCCAAGTAGCAAAAAAAAGTGGGCTATTTTCTCTTAAGTGACTATTTTAGGTCAAATAAGGCTTAATTGTGAAGTGTTATGTGTAAATAAACAATTATTTTCAATATGTTGCATTAACTCAATTATACCAATCCTCGTTGAAGAGTGGACTTGTTATGCATAGGAAACATTGGTGAACACTAGGCGCTCGATTGATTTCGACATGGATGTCGACATTAGGGCAATGCATGGAGCACATTGCCGAGTAATAGCTGGCTATTGGGATTGAGAGCAACGACGTATTCAGCTATTTTAACCAGCATAAGTGGGCAGTCTTTAATCCGGATTGGTATTATCTATGCTGGCTGAAATTCAGGCAAAAAAAATGGTGGTTATCTAAACATCGATAACCACCATTTAGTGCATGCAATTATTTGCTAGGGTAAGCGTCTTTCAATGATTGATACACGTTATCGCCAAGCGCGCTATCACACTCATGTGCTTTTAATGCGTCAGCTAGGTGCTCGTTGTCTTCACGGCCATGCCACACTTTAATGTAACTGCCATCTTTGTAACCATGATCTTGACGGAAGTAATTCAAAACGTTTTTACCGATGTACCACTTGTAAAGATCGCCAAACGTGAAATCTACCGCGCTCATCAACTTGCAAAAAGCTTGATATGGCATTTGTGAAATCGCGGCTTGGCCAACAAGCTCCTTAGCTAAACTTAGGAACTCGCCTTTCTCTACGCTTTGCTCAAGGTAAGGTAGCCAAATAGCTACGCTGGCATCAATCGCTTTCTCTAGCGACACATCACCGTGGCGTTTTAATTCTGCGCTCATCAAGAAATGCCAAATATCAACTAACTCAAGCTGTACCTGTTCGATATCTGGTGTTTGATGTTTCCACCATTTCCAACCGTAATGATCGATCATTTCAGCGCCTTCAACTAATACGGCACAATACCAGTCTTGAGAGTCGTCATTGATCCAGCTTTCGTTAATAGCGGCGTTAAGTTTGTTTTGCATTTCAAACATTTGACGCAGTGTCTGAGGTAATTGCGCTGACATAATATTTCCTAAATTTTAGCGATAACTAGTGTTTATTTTTTACGGGAGCATCATAACATGCGATTAATAACATATGCATATAATCTACGCCCTTGCGCTGGGTAAATTCTATGTTGCGCTCGGGTATTTGCTCTGGGCGTAAAAAATCTTGCAACGCTTTAGTGATATCATCTTCGCGAATAAGATGAATAATAGGATACGGTGCACGATTGGTATAATTTGATGCATCACCCTCATCACTGCCGCCAAAGCAATAATCTGGGTGAAAGCTAGCTATCTGATAAATGCCTTCATATCCTTGTTCGCTTAACATTGCTTCACTTTGAGCCACGAGATCAAGATATTGATAAAAATCTAGCTGAGGATCTGCAAAAATCACTAATGTAGTCGCCATATCGCTATCGGCGTCAAGCTGTTGCATTTTTTGCAATAAGTGCTGCACATAAACGTCGTTATAGTTTGCTTGTTCCACATGATAATCAATGCGTTGTGCTTGCACTTCAGCCTTCGCAAACGGACAAATATTAAGACGCACTATCACCGAGTCTACCCACTTTTTCGTGTGGGCTATGATGGCTTGGTGATCATCTTTAAATTGCTCACGCTTATCATCAATCAACGACACTATGAGGCAGCGTCCTTGATTGACGCAACATTACTGCTTTCATCAGATTCATCACTTGGCGCATCATATTCAGGCTCACGACCTTTTAATGCACGGTCGACATTTTTGGCATTAAGCGCTAAGTAGATAGTCAGCGTTTCCATGTCTTCGTCTTTTAGCTTTGGCAACACGTTATCATGACGCAATAGTTGTTGTAACAAATCGGCGTTGTCTAACGCTTTGTCATAGGCATCGGCGGCTTTCTTATCGGCAGTACGCAATTTTTCAACCCCTTTTTTGTCTTTAACAATGTATTCTATTTCGATCATGTTGGTGCTTCCTTTAGCGGTAATGCTAGTATATTACTGTATAAGTAAACAGTATTGCAAGTATTCTGTTTATTTACGGTTGCTTAAAAATAAATCATGGAAATTTTTGCTGGTTACTCGCCCCAACTCTTCCAACGTCACACCCTTTAACTCACTGATATATTTAGCGACTTCACGCACATAGGCCGGTTGATTCTCTTTACCACGATGAGGCACTGGCGCTAAATAAGGCGCGTCGGTTTCAATTAATAATCGATCAAGCGGCAAGGCTTTTACCGTATCACGCAATTCACTAGCGTTACGAAAGGTCACAATGCCCGATATAGAGATATAAAAACCAAGATCAATGGCCTGTTTTGCCATGTCTAACGACTCGGTAAAACAATGTAAGACGCCGCCAACTTTTTCAGCGTGGCCATTTTTTAAAATGTCGATAGTTTCTTGGCGCGCATCTCGAGTATGGATTATCAATGGCTTATTAACCTGCGTTGCTACCGCCACGTGATCGATAAAACTTTGCGTTTGCACTTTAATAGTTTCTGGTGCGTAAAAGGCGTCGAGTCCTGTTTCACCGATTGCGACAACTTTGTCATGCGCGGCTAGTTTAGCCAGTAATACCGGGTCAACCATTTCGTCTTGGTACAACGGGTGCTGTCCACAGCTGGCGTGAATAAATGAATAGGGTAGGATTTTTTCTAGCATCGAAGGATACGTAGCCAAATCAAT
>JABSRV010000118.1 GCA_013214905.1 Psychrobium sp.
AGTGTGCGACGATGCGCTCATGCGATTGTAAAATACACCTTGTGGTGGCTCTTGATCGAAGGGTACTTCTCCTTGATCTAAAAACCACTCTTGCGCGCTAATATCTAGTTGTTCGAAGGCTTGATGCAGCGGAATAATCCACTCACTATTTTCATGAAGAATGTAAATCTTGCTCATTATATGTCACCGGATCTGAATTATTGGCGCATCATAGCGCAAAGCACATTATGGCGCAGCGTAAAATTTTGCAGCGGTGAGATAAGCGCTTTTATTATTTACCTTTGCTAGGGCCCCTAATGGTTTAATCGTTGTTTTTGTGCATACATATCAATGTCAGCCGCATTTAATACATCTTCAATACTAATGTGTTGTGCTTGAATAAGGCTAAAACCGCAGGAAACTTCAAAAGTGGGAATGCCTGCTTGTTGGGTGTAATCGATTAATGCATGTTCAAAGCGGCGTTTGATGACATCAATATCATTGTCTTTATCTAACATCACAATAGCGACAAACTCATCGCCGCCGATGCGCCCTAGTACATCACTACTGCGTAAGCTATGGCGCATCGATTGTGCCACCACTTTTATAGTTTTATCACCAATCGCGTGTCCGTGGTTGTCATTTACCGACTTAAAGCAATCAATATCCATGTATAACAGCCCTAGTTTGTTTTTTAAGCGTTGGGCTAATGCCACTCGCTGTTTGGCAAGTGTCATGAAGCCACGCCGATTGTTTAAGTTTGTTAGGGTATCTGTTATCGCCATCTGTCGAATTTCTTCAAAGACGTTACTTAACTTAAGGTCGGATTCCAAAATGTCTTTTAACTGCCTAATAAGCTCCAAATAAGTTTTATCATAAGCTGTCTTTTTGAAGTCCATGACACAAAAAGTACCAAAAGGTGAACCGTCAGGCCAAAAGATAGGGACGCCTAAGTAAGAACGAAAGCCATCATTACTGACCTCAGGATTAGTATCCCAACAAGCATCAAGTGGTGCATCTTGCACGTAGAGTTCTTGACGAGTTTGCACAATGCGACTGCAAAATATATTAACGTCTGACTCGATGATTGTACCCGCGGGGTAGGGGTTTTCAGGTTGCTGACTAGCAAGCGTCACTTGAAAGCCTTTTGTGGTGTATTGAACGACAAAACTTGCCGGGGCATTGAAAATTTTGGAAAGTAAATTAACCGTTTTCTGCCATTTATCTAATGAGATAAGATTTTGCGGCGCAGTTAACAACCAGTCGTTTTTATTGAGCATTGAATTTACCTTTGAATATTCTTATTTAAAAACGGTAAAAAAAAACAGAACCGATTTATAACCTCTTGGATTCACATAGTAAGTGCATAACTTGTTTCAGTAGAAAAGACGGTTAGTTATTTATAAACTGATCATCTTTTCTCCGGCAAGAGATGTAACAATGCAAACTTATAAACAACTAACCTATTCGCAACGATGCCAGATTTGTACGCTAAAGAAAACTAATATTTCGCAACAAAAAATAGCGCGCATAATTGGAGCCAGTCAATCCGCTGTAAGCCGCGAGCTAAAACGGAATACTGGTAAGCGAGGCTATCGTTTTAAGCAAGCTCAAATGTTAACAGACAGTCGTCGATTAGCGGCGACAAAAGCAAGTAAGATGACTCCACAATTGATATTACTCATCGAAGGCAAGCTAAAAGACAAATGGAGCCCAGAGCAAATATCCGGTTGGTTAGGCAACGAGATACACACAACCGTTAGCCATGAAACTATCTACCAACATATCTGGCATGAGAAGCGCTTAGGCGGATGTCTGTATAGTCACTTGCGACGCAAAGGTAAGGTCTACCAATCAAGAGCAGCGAGCCAAGCAGGTCGAGGGCATATAAAAAATCGCGTCAGTATAGATGAGAGACCGAATATTGTTGAAAGACAAACGAGTTTTACTGTATCAACTCGAATATTTGATAAGCAGGCGGCAACAATATCGTTGCTAATGCCCTATAAAAACGCTGTATTAACGATTACGGCTGACAACGGTAAAGAGTTCGCCTACCACGAACAGGTGACCAAAGCGCTCAATGCACCGGTCTATTTTGCTGCCTCATATTGCTCATGGCAACGAGGATTAAATGAAAATACTAATGGATTATTGAGACAATTTTGGCCGAAGAAAACTGACTTCAAATTAATCTCGACAAATGAAGTTGACGAAGTGATAGTGCAGCTTAATAATAGGCCAAGAAAAAAGTTAAACTATCAGACGCCTAGCAAGTTAATGAAGATACACATGGCCGCTATCGCGGCGTAATTGAGTTATGCACTTCGAGGTTGAATCTGCCATATATGAGTGTTTTAGAATAGCGTCATTGTCTTTTGTATGTGGGGTTGGGGAGATGATATATATTTTTTATTAAATGGTTGGCGCGTAAATGATATTACGCGCCAGCTAGGCTTTTAAGAAAAAAACTTTTTCATGTCGTCGGCGAAATTCATGAAACGCTCCTTTACCGATACTTTAATCTTAATGTCTAGGCCACTAAAAATCGCGTAACCATGAATGGTAATGGTTGGCATCGCGGCGTCTGTATTGGCTGAATTAGACTTATTGTTGATGCCACCAAATATACACACTGTTTTACAAATCACATTGACGTTAGGCGGTACGTAAATATTTTGCCCGCCAAATAGGCTAAATACTTTTAGGCGAGTATTACCGGCCCCAAAGATCGCGTCGGTAAAATCGATAATATTGCCACCAAATACGGTGATAGAATTAATTTCTTTAGCGACATGCCACTGACCTGCGCGCTCGTTGCCGCCAAAGATACTGACGATATAATCGGTTTCACGCACATTTTCACTATTGACGTTTGCAGTAAATCCTTGCTGCTTTTTGTCGGCATAAGCTTGGTCAACAGTAAGTTCAAGATCTTTAGTGAGATCGACAAGGGTCTGATGATTGTCAGTATTTGTAGCGACCTCTAATCGCCTATCAAAGGCCTCAAGGGAGATTTCACCATGGCTATAGTTCATGATGAGTTGATCAATGACTTCTTCGCGTAACTTCTCAATGGGGCGATCCTGAATAATAACGGCCATAACTTTTCCTTTATTTGAATTGATGGCTAAACTAACCTCGAATAAGCAATATAAGTGCCATGTGGTTTAAGTTTTATATATCAATAGTTAAGGTTGCGTGTAAACGTTCTGCTACTTAATTGTTGGTTGAGATGACCAAATGTTATTCATTTTAAACACAATTTTGGATTGTATCAATTTTGCTGGAAGTATTTGCTAGTGCACGCATATAGAAAGTGCAATGATGATGAAATATCTAATATTGTTAACGAAGGGGATCGCGTGATACACGGCAATTATGAAATGTATGTGGTAGGAAAAGTGTTGGTCAGTAAATCCTTTGGCAGCTGGAATGAATTCACCGTTAAAGAGTTTTTTGAGCAATATATTGAAATGTCGGCCCCTTTGATTAATGCGCCCTGGGGAGGATTAGTTGATGTAAGTCAATGGCAGTTGGCAACACCGGACGCTGAAAAACTTGCGGTGATATTTGAGCAATGGTGCATTGAAAATAATAGACATTTTGTGGCTATTGTCGGCAGTAGCGCCATTACCGATTTTCAGCTTAAACGCAGTGGCATAAAAGACAAAACAGACATTGTGGACGTCCGCCATTTTGAATCCTTTGATGAAGCCATTGATTGGTTTATTAAATTAGGGCTATGGAAGTAACATCCGTGCATGCCATCTAAATTAGCGATGTTCATCGCTAACAAAAATATCATTATAAATTGTCGACAATTAGCAGCTTATTGTTTGACCAATGGCTCTTGAGCCGCTATATTGTCGACAATCAACAAAAACACAAAGTTAGTTCACCATGACATTTTTCGTCGAAAAACCGGTTACTGCCGCCGATAAAACGTTCTTTCAATTAAGGAAAGACATTGTTGAAGGGGATATTGTTGCGGGTTCAAAACTTAGCGAAACCGAATTGTCGACAAAATATTCGGTCAGCCGTGCGATTATTCGCGAGGCGCTTAACCGTTTAGAGTTTTGTCATTTGGTAGAGCGCAAGGCTAATGTCGGCGCTCGAGTCGTGGCATTAACCAGTGAAGGGCTACTTGAGTTATATCAGGTACGCGAGTCACTTGAAGGCATGGCTGCACGTTTAGCGGCTAAAAACATGAGTGATGAGGAAGTTAACGACTTAAATTATTTGCTCAATGCTCACGGCGCTAATATGGAAAATGGTCAGTCGTATTATCAAGAAGCGGGTGATGTCGATTTTCATTATCGGATTATTGTCGGTTGTAAAAATAAGCATCTAACGTCGATGTTAATCGATGGTTTATATCATTTAGTTCGCATGTACCGCGTGCAATTAGGCATGGCTGGGCCGCGAGTGACCACCGCCTTTGACGAGCATAAACATATTGTGCAGGCCATTGCTAATCGCGACGGTGAGCTGGCTGAAATGTTAATGCGTCGCCACATCATGTATTCGAAACATAGCATCCAAAACAAATTAAAAAATTAAATAATAATAGAGATAGGAATCAGTCAATATGAGTGCAGGTAAAAAGTTTCGTCAAGCGCTAGCCGCTAACAAGCCATTGCAAATAGTCGGCACCATTAACGCCTATACCGCGATGATGGCTAAACAAATTGGTCATCAGGCCATTTATCTTTCCGGTGGCGGCGTGGCTAATGCCTCTTACGGTTTACCAGACCTTGGGATGACCTCACTCAATGACGTATTGGTTGATGTGCAGCGCATTACATCGGCTTGTGATTTACCGCTGATGGTCGACATTGATACGGGCTGGGGCGGTGCATTTAATATCGCTAAAACCATTCGTGATATGGAAAAAGCAGGCGCAGCCGCGGTGCATATGGAAGATCAAGTGGCGCAAAAGCGTTGTGGCCATCGTCCAAACAAAGAAATTGTTACCAGCGAAGAGATGGTCGATCGCATTAAAGCGGCAGTCGATGCGCGCACAGATCCTGACTTTTTCATTATGGCGCGCACCGACGCGTTTGCTCAAGAAGGCTTAGAAGCAGCTATTGCTCGTGCTAAGGCTTATGTTGCTGCCGGTGCCGATGGAATTTTCGCCGAAGCGATAAAAACAGAAGAGCATTACCGCGCTTTTAGCGACGCGTTAGACGTGCCTATTTTGGCTAATATTACCGAATTTGGACAAACCGAATTGTGGAACAAAGAGCAGCTGGGTGAGTGGGGCTGTGCGATGGTGCTTTACCCATTATCGGCATTTAGAGCAATGAATAAAGCCGCTGAAATGGTGTATCAAGCACTGCTTAACGATGGCGATCAAAAAGCAGTTGTCGATACCATGCAAACGCGCATGGACTTGTATGACTATCTTGGTTACCACGATTATGAGCAGAAGCTAGATAAGTTGTTTGTTGCAGGCAAGAACAAGTAGTCAGAATCCATACGCATTAACATATACTAAAAATAAAAGCAGAAGGGAATAAAGCAATGGTCGATAAAAAATTAAGTGGTGCAGGTTTACGTGGTCAAAGTGCTGGTGAAACAGCTTTATGTACGGTTGGTAAATCAGGGTCTGGTTTAACCTATTGTGGTTATGATGTCTCTGATTTAGCCGACAATGCAACCTTTGAAGAGGTGGCTTATTTACTATTCAATGGGGAATTGCCTAACTCAGCGCAACTGGCTAGCTACAAAAGCGAACTAATGACGTTGCGTGATTTACCTAGCGCGCTTAAAGAAGTATTAAAACTGATCCCAAAAGACGCGCATCCAATGGATGTCATGCGCACCGGTTGTTCTTTTTTAGGTAACCTTGAGCCTGAAGTTGATTTTAGCGGCCAAAATAAAGCGGCTAATCGTCTACTCGCTGCATTCCCTGCGATTATGTTGTTTTGGTATCGCTATTCTCACGACAATGTTGAAATTGATTGTGTGACCGATGAAGAGTCATTAGGTGGTCATTTCCTTAAGCTGTTAAATGGCAAGTCACCGTCAGAGCAGCATCGCCGTGTGATGGACGTTTCTCTTATTTTATACGCCGAGCATGAATTTAATGCCTCTACTTTTAGTGCCCGTGTTTGTGCTTCAACACTGTCTGACATGTATTCTTGTGTGACGGGTGCTATTGGCACCTTGCGTGGTCCACTACATGGCGGCGCTAATGAAGCGGCGATGGATATGATCTTAAAGTTCACTTCACCAAGCGATGCAAAAGATAAAATGGCTGAAATGCTAGCACGTAAAGAGAAGATCATGGGCTTTGGTCACGCTATTTATCGCACCAGTGATCCACGCAACGTGATCATTAAAAAATGGTCTGAAAAACTGGCACAAGAAAATGGCGATACTTCGTTATATGACATTTCTGTTGCCTGTGAAGAATTTATGTGGGACAGCAAGAAGTTATTTTGTAACGCCGATTTCTTCCATGCTTCAACGTACAATTACATGGGCATTCCAACAAAATTGTTCACGCCTATTTTTGTGATGTCGCGCCTAACTGGTTGGGCAGCGCATATTATGGAGCAGCGTTCAAACAATCGTATTATTCGTCCAAGTGCTGATTACATTGGCAGCGAACCAAGAAAAGTTAACCCTATCAGCGAGCGATAAGCGCTAGTGAGTGTCCACGTTGAAGCTTCTAGACTTAGTTACTAGAGATTGTGTGCACTTACTCTTTTCACGTTTTTCTTATCACTTTTAATTTCTCAAGAATAGGCTTGGATGTCATTTATGAATACCAATTACCGAAAACCCTTACCAGGTAGTGATTTAGACTACTTCGATACACGCGCCGCCATTGACGATATTTCCTCAGGCAGTTACGCAAAATTACCCTATACATCGCGTATTCTTGCTGAGCAATTAGTGCGCCGCTGTCAGCCAGACATTTTGACCGCTTCTTTAAAACAGTTGATCGAGCGTAAACAAGATTTAGATTTCCCGTGGTATCCGGCACGTGTGGTTTGTCATGATATTTTAGGCCAAACCGCATTGGTTGATTTAGCCGGTTTACGCGATGCAATTAGCTTGCAAGGGGGCGATCCCTCAAAAGTAAATCCAGTGGTGCCAACGCAGCTGATTATCGATCATTCGCTAGCGGTTGAATTTGGTGGTGACGATAGCGATGCGTTTGATAAAAATCGTGCCATTGAAGATCGCCGTAACAAAGAGCGTTTCCATTTTATCGAATGGAGCAAAAAAGCATTTGATAATATTGATGTTATCCCTGCGGGCAACGGCATCATGCATCAAATTAACCTAGAAAAAATGTCACCAGTGATCCAATCTCGCGACAACGTGGCATTTCCTGATACCTGTGTTGGCACCGACAGCCATACCCCGCACATTAACTCATTAGGCGTTATCGCCATTGGTGTTGGTGGTTTAGAAGCGGAAACAGTGATGCTAGGGCGTCCATCAATGATGCGTCTGCCTAACATTGTTGGCGTTGAGCTGGTGGGTAAGCGCCAAGACGGCATTACCGCGACAGATCTTGTATTAGCTATCACCGAGTTTTTGCGTGAGCAGCGCGTGGTATCAAGTTACCTTGAATTCTTTGGTGCAGGCGTGCCCGACTTAACGATTGGCGATCGTGCGACTATTTCCAATATGACGCCTGAATATGGCGCCAGTGCGGGCATGTTCTATATTGATCAGCAAACAATCGACTATTTAAAAATCACCGGTCGTGAACCTGAGCAAGTAGCTTTGGTGGAAAATTACGCCAAGCACACGGGTTTATGGAGTGATGATTTAAGCGGCGTGGAATACGAGCGTGTATTACGCTTTGATTTATCTAGTGTTGGTCGCAATATGGCGGGGCCGTCTAATCCACATCGACGTTTGCCAACCAGTGAATTAGTCAAGCGCGGCATTGCCAAAGATTGGGACGAAAAAGAGGGCGAAATGCCTGATGGCGCGGTGATTATTGCGGCTATTACCAGTTGTACCAATACCAGTAATCCACGCAATGTTGTGGCGGCGGGCCTTATTGCCCGTAATGCCAATAAACTGGGATTGTTGCGTAAGCCGTGGGTTAAGTCGTCATTTGCACCGGGCTCTAAAGTAGCAAAACTATATTTAGAAGAATCTGGCTTATTGAGCGAAATGGAAAAAATGGGCTTTGGCATTGTTGGTTACGCGTGTACGACGTGTAACGGCATGAGTGGCGCACTTGATCCTAAAATCAAGCAAGAGATCATTGATCGTGATCTTTATTCTACAGCCGTATTGTCGGGCAACCGTAATTTTGATGGCCGAATTCATCCATACGCCAAACAAGCATTTTTAGCCTCACCGCCATTAGTTGTTGCTTATGCAATTGCGGGCACCATACGTTTCGACATTGAAAAAGACGTGTTAGGCACCGATCAAAATGGCAATGATATTACCTTAAAAGACATTTGGCCGAGTGATCAAGAAATTGATGATATTGTGGCGGCGTGCGTTAAACCTGAGCAATTCAAGCAGGTCTATCAGCCAATGTTTGACTTAAAAGTCGATTATGGCGAAACCATTAATCCGCTATATGATTGGGATGAGAAAAGCACTTACATCAGACGCCCTCCGTACTGGGAAGGTGCATTGGCAGGTGAGCGTACCATGAAGGGCATGCGCCCGTTAGCAGTGCTGGGTGACAACATCACTACGGATCATTTATCGCCATCTAACGCGATTATGTTAGAAAGTGCCGCCGGTGCTTATTTACATAAAATGGGCTTGCCGGAAGAAGACTTTAACTCGTATGCAACGCATCGCGGCGATCATCTAACGACGCAGCGCGCTACTTTTGCTAACCCTAAATTGCTTAATGAAATGTGTCGTGACGAGCAGGGCAACATCAAGCAAGGCTCACTAACGCGCATCGAGCCAGAAGGTAAAGAGTCACGCATGTGGGAAGCGATTGAAACCTATATGGAGCGTAAGCAACCGTTGATTATCGTGGCTGGTGCTGATTATGGTCAAGGCTCGTCTCGCGATTGGGCGGCCAAAGGCGTTCGCTTAGCCGGTGTAGAGGTTATTTTAGCTGAAGGTTTTGAGCGTATTCACCGCACTAACTTAGTCGGAATGGGTATTTTGCCGCTTGAATTTGTTAAGGGCGAAACACGCAATACCTATCACATTGACGGCAGTGAAACATTTGACGTTGAAGGCACGCCAACCGCTGGTGGCATGTTAACTGTTCATGTAACTCGTGCTAATGGCGAGAAATATAGCATTGCGGCTAAATGTCGCTTAGATACCGCTGAAGAAATCTATGTCTATAGCGGCGGTGGTGTGTTGCAGCGCTTTGCGCATGACTTCTTAGCTTCACATTAAGTTAGCATCACATTAACTCAGATATATTAAATTGAGAGAGTCGCATGGCGGCTCTTTTTTATAATAAGGATAAAATGATGGCGTTTGTCTCACAAATTAAAATCCCCGCGACCTATATGCGTGGCGGTACCTCTAAAGGTGTATTTTTTAGCCTCAACGATTTACCATTAAGCGCACAACAAGCTGGCGCGGCGCGAGATGCATTGTTATTACGCGTGATCGGTAGCCCAGATCCTTACGGTAAGCAAACCGATGGCATGGGCGGCGCAACGTCTAGCACTAGTAAAACGGTGATCTTGGCTAAAAGCGAACAAGCCGATCATGACGTGGACTATTTATTTGGCCAAGTGGCAATTGACAAAGCATTCGTTGATTGGAGCGGTAATTGCGGCAACTTGTCGGCGGCCGTAGGCTCTTTTGCCATTAGCAGTGGTTTGGTTGACAGGGCGCGTGTGCCAGATAATGGCATTGCTACTGTGCGTATCTGGCAAAAAAATATTGGTAAAACCATTATCGCCAAGGTGCCAATGTGCAATGGCGAAGTGCAAGAAACCGGTGATTTTGAGTTAGACGGCGTGACCTTTGCGGCTGCAGAAGTTGCGGTCGAGTTCATGGATCCC
>JABSRV010000119.1 GCA_013214905.1 Psychrobium sp.
CGCAATTGACGTAACGTCGCCGCGTAAATGCCGGTGATTTTTGGATTGATGGCGACTTGCAAAAATAAATTGAGAATTTGTGCTGGCTGCTCAAAGATATTCTCTTGCTTGGCGGCGATGAAATGACCTATACGTTGATAATTTTCATCGACATCAACGATATCACACTGAGTTATTCGCCCTAAAAACTCTCGTTTAAACAGTTGCAGTAACATATCAGACAATTCACGAACTTGACGAATGGTTTGATAATAATCCTTCATCATCATTTCGACGGGCAATTGATTTTCGCGGCAATATCCTAATGTTTCTGCCACGTCATGTTGATAATTAAACAATAATTTGTCTTGCGCTCGATTCGCTACGCTATGTAAGGCAAAGCGTAACCGCCATAAGAAGTTTTGGCATTGCATTAATTGCTCTAATTCATCATCTGAGCAAAAACCATGTTCGACCAGTTGTTTGACTAGCTTGGCGTTAAAATGCCATTTCGCAATCCAGCCGATGGTTTGGATATCACGCAGGCCGCCGGGGCAGGACTTAATATTAGGCTCCAAATCAAAGGAGTTGTTTGTTCTGTGACGCATGTTTTGTTCGTCACGTTTTGCAAGGTAAAATTCGCCACTAGGCCAGAATTTCTCATGTTTAATACGCTCTTGCAGCTCAATGTAAAGCGAAGAACTGCCAGCGACCAAACGCCGTTCCATGATGTTAGTCGCTACGGTAATGTCTTGAGTACCAATATCGAGTGTCTCATTGACTGTGCGAACACTGTGCCCAATATCGAGTTTAACGTCCCACAATAAGGTGATAAATTGGCTGATCCTCTCCCCTTGTGTCGGGGACATCTTCTCGCTGGTTAAAATTAATAAATCAATGTCTGAATTAGGATGGAGTTCTTGGCGGCCATAACCACCAACGGCTATCAGTGCAATATTGTCGTCGTTGAGGTCAAAGCAACCCCACAAATCAGTTAACAATTTATCGATAAACTGACTGCGTTGTTGCAGCAACAAACTAATGTCTTCGCCTTTGGAGAATCGCGACAAGGCGTCCTGCGTATATTGCTCAATGCTTTGTTTGATGTTTGATATTTGATCTCGTGCATCTAACGGAGTCAGTGGGCCAACTTGATCAGACATACCCTTCCTTAGAATTTAATAAACAGGAGTGTCACACTACCCTAGAGATGGGTAGTGCGATAGAATATTTTGACGGCGGTTATGCGTGATCAATAATTCGAGGTAAATTGTCTTCCTCTTCGGCTCGCAACGTAAGCACTTCAACACCGGTTTCTGTCACTAATAACGTATGCTCGAACTGAGCCGACAAAGAGCGATCTTTGGTAACCACTGTCCAACCATCGTTATTGGCCATTTTACTGTGGCGTTTGCCTGCATTGACCATAGGTTCAATGGTTAAGCACATGCCAGCCACTAATTTATCACCAGTGCCTGGTTTGCCATAATGAACGACTTGTGGATCCTCATGGAATTCACTGCCAATACCGTGGCCACAATATTCACGTACGATAGAATAATTAAATCCTTCGCAATATTTCTGGATAGCACTGCCAATATCACCAAGACGTACGCCTGGTTTAACCATTTTTATAGCAATATATAAACTTTCTTGCGTGGTGCTAATTAAACGGTTCGCTAAGATACTAGCTTGGCCAACCACAAACATTCTGCTGGTATCACCATGATAGCCATCTTTGATTACGGTAATGTCGATATTAATAATATCACCGTCTTTTAGTTTTTTGTCCGCTGGAATACCATGACAAATGACGTGATTAACTGAGGTGCAGATAGATTTTGGAAAACCATGATAATTTAACGGGGCAGGGATCGCATCTTGCTCTTCTACGATGTAGCGATGGCAAATCTCGTTAAGCTCGTTTGTCGTTACGCCTTTTTTGACAAATGGTCCGATCATCTCTAGTACTTGAGCCGCTAAGCTACCAGCCACGCGCATCTTAACAATTTCATCATTCGTTTTAATTTTTATCGCCATTATCTTTCTCTTTTTTTATTGACCAAAAAACAGGTCAATGCTTGATTTTAGTGCGTGTTTTTGGTATAAAGCGCGCCGGGGAATTTATTCAACCATCACTTAAAACTGGTTTATTTACTAATTTTAATGATCTTGTGTAAAAGAACCAATAAAAATTTACATTTATCTTAAATCACACACGTATTGTGAACTGATTTCGGGGTGCTTGCTCAACTTTTTTGCGCTAAGTTCGAAATTCAGGATACGTGGAGGCCTAACCCCAAGAGGAAATTTATTATGGCTACAGTTTCAATGCGCGATATGTTAAAAGCTGGTGTTCACTTCGGTCACCAAACTCGTTACTGGAATCCAAAGATGAAGCCGTTCATCTTCGGTGCTCGTAACAAAGTTCATATCATCAACCTTGAGCAAACTGCTCCAATGTTTAACGAAGCATTAGCAATGTTAAACAACGTTGCTTCTAAGAAAGGTAAAGTACTTTTCGTAGGTACTAAACGTGCTGCTGGCGATGCAATCAAAGAAGCTGCACTTTCTTGTGATCAGTTCTACGTTAACCATCGCTGGTTAGGCGGTATGTTGACTAACTGGAAAACAGTTCGTCAATCAATCAAGCGTTTAAAAGATCTTGAAGCACAGTCACAAGACGGTACTTTCGATAAGCTTGTTAAGAAAGAAGCGTTAATGCGTACCCGTGAAATGGAAAAACTAGAGAAGTCTCTAGGTGGTATCAAAAACATGAACGGTCTTCCAGACGTTCTTTTTGTTATCGATGCTGATCACGAGCACATTGCTGTTAAAGAAGCTAACAACCTAGGTATTCCAGTTGTTGCAATCGTTGATACTAACTCTAACCCAGATAACATCGACTACGTAATTCCTGGTAACGATGATGCGATCCGTGCCATTCAATTATATGTAGGTGCTGTAGCAACTGCTGTAAATGAAGGTCGTAACAATAATTTAGGCCATTCAATTTTTTATTGAACCTAACATTAGTTAATAAGGTATCAAGGTTAAGCCTTGATACCTTTTTTAAATACAAAGGAAAATATAATGGCTATTACTGCTAAGCAAGTAAAAGAACTTCGTGATCGCACTGCTGCGGGCATGATGGATTGTAAAAAAGCACTAATCGAAACTAACGGCGACATCGAAGCTGCTATCGATTTTATGCGTAAGAACGGTCAAGCTAAAGCGGCTAAAAAAGCTGGTCGTATCGCTGCTGAAGGCGCAATCTTCACTAAAGTTGAAAACGGCGTTGCTACCATGCTTGAATTCAACTGTGAAACTGATTTTGTTGGTATGGATGCAAGCTTTGTTGCATTAGGTAATGCTATTGTTGCTGCTGCACACGCTGTAAAGACTAGTGATGTTGCTGTAGTTAACGCACTATCTTTAGGTGACAACACGGTTGAAGAAACTCGTGCTTTACTAGTGGCTAAGATCGGCGAAAACATGACGGTTCGTCGTGTAATCACTGTTGAAGGTGAAAACCTAGCAACATATGTTCACGGTGGCAAGATTGGCGCAATCGCTAGTTTAGTTGGCGGCGATGAAGCACTTGCTAAAGATATCGCAATGCACGTTGCAGCGGCAAACCCTGAGTTTGTTAAGCCTAGTGACGTTGCTGATGAAGTTGTTGAAAAAGAACGTCAAATTCAGATCGATATTGCTGTTGAAAGTGGCAAGCCACAAGAAATCGCTGAAAAAATGGTTGCTGGTCGCATGAAGAAATTCACTGGCGAAATCAGCCTAACTGGTCAGCCTTTCATCAAAGATCCATCACAACTAGTAGAAGCATTGCTTAAAGCAAACAGCGCTGATGTTACTGGTTTCACTCGTTTTGAGTTGGGTGAAGGCATCGAGAAGAAAGAAGAAGATTTCGCAGCAGAAGTTGAAGCAACTATCGCTGCACTTAAGAAGTAATTTTGTTTTAACAGCTAATTGTTGACAATAGATCAAGACCGCCGCTATGCTGCGGTCTTTTTAAATAAATGACTGATTTTAAATGTTAGTGCCAATAAACTCTGACCTTAACATTTAACATTAGAAACAACATTGCCCCAATGTGCAATAACCTGAAGGTACCCCGAAATGACTGCAAATCCAAAACCTGTATATCGTCGAATTCTTTTAAAATTAAGTGGTGAAGCACTTGTAGGTGAACAGGGCTTTGGCATCGATCCAAAGGTATTGGATCGCATGGCGCAAGAAATCAAAGAACTTATTGAATTAGGTGTCCAAGTTGGTATCGTCATTGGCGGCGGTAACATTTTTCGCGGTGAATGACTTGCAAATGCGGGCATGAATCGCGTTGTTGGCGACCAAATGGGTATGTTAGCGACGGTAATGAACGGTTTAGCGATGCGCGACGCACTGCACCGCGCTTATGTTAATGCCCGTTTAATGTCTGCGGTTGATCTTAAAGGTGTCTGTGATTCTTATAACTGGGCTGAAGCAATCAGTATGTTAAAAGAAGGTCGCGTAGTCATTTTCGCTGCCGGTACCGGCAATCCATTCTTTACCACAGATTCAGCCGCTTGTTTGCGTGGTATAGAAATTGAAGCCGATATTGTGCTTAAAGGCACCAAAGTTGATGGCGTATATTCTGAGGATCCGGTAAAAAATCCAGACGCTGAAATGTACACGACATTGGATTATAGTACAGTGTTAGACAAAGAATTGAAGGTGATGGATTTAAGTGCATTTACCCTAGCTCGTGACCATAATATGCCTATCAGAGTATTTAACATGAATAAACCAGGTGCGTTACGCAGTGTCATTATGGGCGAAGAAATTGGCACGCTAATTCATAACCCTGACAAAAAAAGAAATTTATAAATAGGAATTATAACGTGATTAACGAAATTAAAGATGATGCAGCAAGTCGCATGAGTAAAAGTGTTGATGCACTAAAAACACAGATGCAAAAGGTTCGTACTGGTCGTGCTCACCCGAGTTTATTAGATTCTATTACCGTGCCGTATTACGGTGCGCAAACGCCACTAAACCAAGTTGGTAATGTCGGTGTTGGTGATGCAAGAACCCTAACGATTACTGTATTTGATAGCACGATGATCGCTGCTGTTGAAAAAGCAATCATGAGCTCAGATCTTGGCTTGAATCCTAGTTCAGCGGGCGCACTAATACGTATTCCTTTACCACCGTTAACTGAAGAACGTCGTAAAGACTTAATCAAAGTAGTACGTGGTGAAGCTGAGAAAGGTCGTGTTGCTATTCGTAACATTCGCCGTGATGCCAATGGCGATATCAAGAGCCTAGAGAAAGAAAAAGAATGCGGTGAAGACGACGCACGTAAAGGCGAAGAGCAAGTTCAAGAGCTAACGAACAAATACATCAAAGAGATGGATGCGCTACTTGCTGAGAAAGAAAAAGAACTGATGGAAGTCTAATCGATACCGCTGTGGTTGCAACGTTGATCATAGTGAATTAGATAGTGTTCGGGCGCTGTGTTGGGTTATACTACACGGCGTTTTTGTTACTAGGGTGTTAAGTCCCTAGATGTTTGTCATGGAGCTGTGATGAGTGAACAGTTGAAGTCTGAAATATTAGCAAGTAATAATCTGCCTGCTCACGTTGCGATCATTATGGACGGTAACGGCCGCTGGGCTGTAAAACAAGGTAAAATGCGCGTTATTGGCCATAAGGCTGGTGTTGATAAGGTTCGTGAAACCGTTAATCTATGCGATAAATTAAATATTAAAGCGTTAACTCTTTTTGCGTTTAGTAGCGAAAATTGGCAGCGTCCTACCGCCGAAGTTTCCGTGTTAATGGAAATTTTCTATACCGTGCTAAATAGAGAAGTTAAACGCTTAAATAAAAATAATGTGCGATTAAAAATCATTGGTGATGTGTCTCGTTTTAGCAGCAAGTTACAGAAAAAAATAGTCGAATCGCAAAAGCTCACAGCAGATAATACTGGGCTTATTTTTAGTGTCGCCTTAAACTATGGTGGGCGCTGGGATATTACTCAGGCATGTAAAAGTATTGCTGAAAAAGTCGCCAATGGTGAGATGTCGAGTGACGACATTAATGAGCAATCAATTAACGATAATATTTGTACCCATGATCTGCCTGAACTTGACCTGTTGATTCGCACTGGTGGCGATTGCCGAATTTCTAATTTTCTCTTATGGCAATGTGCCTATTCAGAGTTTTATTTCACCGATACGTTATGGCCTGATTTTGGCGAGAGTGAATTGCTCAAGGCGTTGGCGAAGTACGCCCTATCAGAGCGTCGTTTTGGTTGTACCAGCGAGCAAGTAGTTGCCGCTAAAAAATAATAGTAAAGGAATCTAGTTTGTTAAAACAAAGAATAATTACCGCCTTAGTATTGGCACCGCTAGCCTTGGCTGGTGTGTTTTATTTGCCGCTTAGTTTATTTCCATTGTTTGCGGCTATTGTCACGCTAGTTGGCGCCTGGGAGTGGGGCGCTTTTATTGCCAACAAAGCCAACGTTGAAAGAAAGGCATCTGATACTAAGGTTTACCGAATTGTTTTTACCTGCTCAATGGCCTTGTTATTAGCGAGTTTTGCAATATTAGTGCCGGTTGACTCTATTTGGCTAAATGGCTTGCTCCATCCTATTTATCAGGCCGCATTAATTATTGCTGCCGTTTGGTGGGTGCTGAGCATTGTCATGGTCTTTTTATATCCAAAGGGACATGGCTTGTGGCAAGACAGTGATTTTTTCAAAGGATTGTTCGGGCAACTTACCTTAATTCCGTTTTGGATTGCTCTAATCACATTACGCAGTTACGGCTACAATAACGATCCTATGTTAGGTGGTTTTCTAATCCTCACTATCTTTGCCATTGTTTGGGGCGCTGATGTTGGTGCCTATTTCGTTGGTAAGGCTATCGGTAAACGTAAATTGATGCCAAGAGTTAGCCCTGGGAAATCAATTGAAGGTATGTTGGGTGGCTTAGTCGCTGCGTTGTCTAGCATTATGTTAACGCACAGCTTTTTCTATAACATAGAGCTGTTACCGCTAATGATTTTGGTTTTTATTACATCGATTGTTTCAGTGTTTGGTGACTTAAGCGAAAGCATGTTCAAACGCAGCAGTGGCATTAAAGATAGTGGCACCATATTACCGGGGCACGGCGGCATTTTAGATCGCATCGACAGTTTAACCGCTGCCATGCCGATATTTGCTTTAGGTTATTTTTATTTGGTGGCGTAATGAGTAAACCACAGCAACTGACTATCCTAGGAGCCACTGGCTCTATTGGATCTAGCACCCTTGATATCATCCGATTAAATCCACAGCGCTATCGTGTATTTGCAATAACAGCGCAGCAAAGCGTTGAAAAAATGCGCTTGTTGTGTGAAGAGTTTTCGCCAACTTATGCGGTACTTGTTGATAAGGCTGCCGCAGACGCCTTGCGTGCGCAACTTGGTAAACAGTCAACCACGGTTGTATTGGCCGGTACTGACGCATTATGCGATGTTTGTCGTGATGATAGAGTCGATACTGTGATGGCCGCCATTGTTGGCGCGGCAGGATTGCTCCCGACATTAGCCGCTATTGATGCCGACAAACGCGTATTGTTGGCCAACAAAGAAGCTTTGGTGATGTCTGGTGATTTGTTCATCAAGCGCTTACGCCAATCTAAGGCAATATTGTTGCCTGTGGATAGCGAGCACAATGCAATCTTTCAATCTCTCCCCCTTAAAGCTCAGCAACGACTCGGTTATTGTCCGTTAGAAGAGCTAGGTATTAACAAGCTATTATTAACCGGCTCCGGTGGGCCGTTTTTAAATGCGCCGCTTGCATCATTAGATGATGTGACGCCTGAGCAAGCTTGTAATCATCCTAATTGGTCTATGGGGCGAAAAATTTCGGTTGACTCAGCCACCATGATGAATAAAGGGTTAGAGTACATTGAAGCGCGCTGGTTGTTTGATACCCGTCAAGATCAAATAGAAGTGGTGATCCATCCGCAAAGTGTTATCCATTCTATGGTGCAATACATAGATGGCTCGGTAATAGCCCAAATGGGATTACCGGACATGAAAACGCCAATAGCCTATGCGATGTCATACCCAGAGCGAATCAATTCAGGTGTTAAGGCATTAGATTTTAGTTTACTTAAAGACTTTACCTTCCAGCAGCCTGATTTCGAGCGATTCCCGTGTTTGAAATTGGCCATTGATGCGTGTTATCAAGGGCAAAGTGCAACGACGGCATTAAATGCGGCTAATGAAGTGTCTGTTGCCGCGTTTTTAGCCAATCGAATACGTTTTACCGATATTGCGAAAATTAATGAGCAGGTATTACAGCGCATTGGTCATGGGCATACGCGGTCGATTGACGACATTTTAGAAGTTGATGTTAAAGCACGTGAATACAGTCATACAATCATCGCCGGAGTATCAACATAGTGTTAGAAATTTTACGAAATATCGCAGCATTTGTTGTAGCGCTCGGTATATTAGTGGCTATTCACGAATATGGTCATTTTTGGGTGGCACGTCGTTGCGGCGTATTTGTTGAGCGTTTCTCCATTGGTTTAGGCAAAGTATTGTGGCGAAAAATGGGCAAAGATGGCACTGAGTACGTTATTGCTGCTATTCCCATGGGCGGTTACGTTAAGATGCTCGATGAGCGTGTTGATGACGTACCAAAAGAGCGATTACATCTAGCGTTTAATCGCAAACCCGTATTAGCACGCATCGCGATTGTTGCTGCGGGTCCTATCGCAAACTTCATCTTTGCTATTTTCGCCTTTTGGTTGATGTTTATCATTGGTATTAGCAGTGTGAAACCAGTGTTGAGCGGTGTAACAGTCAATTCTGTCGCTGCCAGCAGTGGCTTACAAGCTGGCGATGAAATCGTTGCTATAGATAATGTTGAGATTAAACGCTGGCAAGATGTCAATATGGCATTATTTGGCCTTATTGGTCACGATAGCAGCACTATTTCTGTCATACGCGATGGCAATACAATGGCCACCACCCACGCTATTGATTTACGTGGTTGGAGTTTTGACCCTGAAAAAGAAAGTCCTATTACGACTCTCGGCATTGTGCCGTATCAAGGGCTCTTAGTCGTTGCTAGCATTGAAGAAGGCTCGGCCGCACAAGCCGCAGGTTTGCAAGCCGGTGATATATTGTTAAGCATTAACTCCATGGATATAAAAGCCGGACAGACATTTGTCACAATAATTAAAGATAACCATGGAACTTCTGTTGACTTGGTCTATCAAAGAAACGGTAACAAGCACGCAACAATCTTGATACCCGTTGCTAAACAAGCCTCTGATGGCACTGAATATGGTTATGCCGGCGTAGGTTTAACGTCTTCATGGCCAGAAAAGTACAAGATCAATTTAAACTTTGGTCCGCTAGATGCCATTGTTCCAGCAACAGAGAAAGCTTGGCAATTGATCGTACTTAGCACAAAGATGATTGGAAAATTACTGACAGGTGAATTATCTGTTAAAAATTTAAGCGGTCCAATATCAATAGCACAAGGTGCTGGTAACAGCGCGTCCTATGGTATTGTAGCATTTTTGGGCTTTTTAGGGGTGACACATTAAATGGGACCGGGGGTAATCTGGTATATTTTTATTGAAATACCACAGTATATTTTTCTATCAATAGGGTGTAACCCCTTATATCTAACAATTTAGCAAAAATGTTGATGTTTAAATATTTAAATCTACTGTTTAAAATTCAAATTATTTATACAATTGTGTAGTTAATTATTAAATAAAATTTCAATATATTTAACAATGATTTACGTGGATAAATAAATTGTATACGAATATTAGTCATTGAGTTATATATTAAGGTATCCGGTCGTCAGGCCGGGAAAATTTGACAAACTCAGAAGATTTAAAGCCAGTTTTGTATAGATTTTGGTCGTATAAGCATAATATATATATATATATATATTATGCT
>JABSRV010000012.1 GCA_013214905.1 Psychrobium sp.
GGTGCGGTAGTTATTGGTGCAAGCGAAGAGCCAGGAATTTTGTCTACCCACATTCATAGTGCGGGCAAGCACGTTGACATGTTAAAAGCAAAAATTCCTGCACGTGATGATGCTAACTTTGATAGCGAAGACAACTATATCCAAATGAAAGGCAACGATGTCTTTAAATTTGCGGTGACTCAGTTAAGCAATGTGGTGACAGAAACATTAGCGGCGAACAAATTAGAAAAAGAAGACATCGATTGGCTAGTGCCGCATCAAGCGAATTATCGCATTATTGCCGCTACCGCAAAAAAATTGGCGATGCCGATGGATCAAGTGGTATTAACGCTTAAAAAACACGGTAATACCTCAGCGGCCTCAGTGCCAATCGCCTTAGATGAAGCGATTCGAGATGGCCGCATACAACGTGGCCAGTTATTGCTATTAGAAGCATTTGGCGCTGGATTCTCATGGGGATCGGCGTTAGTTCGCTATTAAAGCGGTGCCCATTGAAAACGCAATAGATAGTGTTTTACACCGTTATAAAACCTGCAACTTCATTGATTGCGGCTATATATTAGATAAATAAGTATAAATAGGACAAAACATGTCAAAAACTGCCATAGTATTTCCTGGCCAAGGTTCACAATCTTTAGGCATGCTTAGCGACATCGCTGAGCAATACACAATTGTTGGTGAAACGTTTACTCAAGCATCCAAAGTGTTGGGTTATGACTTATGGGCCTTAGTTCAAGACGGCCCTGTTGAGAATTTAAACCGTACAGATCGCACACAACCAGCGCTATTAGCTGCTAGTGTTGCGTTATGGCGCGTATGGCAGCAAGAGAATGGCACCACGAGCGATTATTTAGCCGGTCACAGTTTGGGTGAATATTCAGCCTTGGTATGTAGCGGCGCCATTGATTTCGCTGACGCGATAAAGTTGGTGCAGTTACGCGGTGAATACATGTTACAAGCCGTGCCAGAAGGTGTTGGTTCAATGGCCGCGATTATTGGCCTTGACGATGAAGCCATCGCCAAAGCGTGTCAAGACGCTGCGCAAGAGCAAGTAGTTGCTCCAGTGAATTACAACTCGCCTGGCCAAGTCGTTATTGCCGGCCATAAAGACGCGGTGGATCGCGCATCAATTTTGTGTAAAGAAGCAGGCGCTAAACGTGCTTTGCCATTGGCAGTGTCTGTGCCATCTCATTGCTCATTAATGCTGCCAGCGGCAGAAAAGCTAAAAGCAGCGCTAGAAACATTGCAAATTAATACACCAAATATTCCGGTCGTTAATAACGTTGATGTAGTGATTACTACCGACAGTGCAAAAATTAAAGACGCATTGACTCGGCAGTTATTTAGCCCAGTACGTTGGTCTGAAACAGTGCAATTTTTGGCGGCAAATGGCGTGACCTCACAAATTGAAATGGGGCCGGGCAAAGTATTATCAGGTTTAGCTAAACGCATCGACAAGAGCGTGGTTGGCATAGCCACCAATGATCTTGCTGGTCTGCAAAAAGCGTTAAGCTAAAAATACCAATTCTAACCATTAATTTATTGGAATTGGCATAATAAGAATACATGGAGCAACATAATGAGTTTTAATTTTTCAGAAAAAGTCGTCTTAGTTACTGGCGCTAGCCGCGGTATTGGCCGTCAAATTGCCCAGCTGTTTGCTGATTCTGGCGCGACGGTTATCGGTACGGCAACCAGCGAGTCTGGCGCGCAGCGCATTAGCGATTATTTAGGTGAAAACGGTCACGGTCTTGTTTTAAACGTAACCGATAAAGAATCAATTGACGCACTTTTTGCTACTATTAAGAGTGACTTTACTGGCGTTGACATCTTAGTGAATAACGCTGGCATTACTCGTGATAATTTAATGATGCGTATGAAAGATGACGAATGGGATGACATTATCTCTACTAACTTAACGTCAGTATTCAAGGTATCAAAAGCCGTATTACGCCATATGATGAAGAAACGTCAAGGTCGCATTATCAATATTGGTTCGGTGGTTGGCTCGTCAGGTAATCCTGGTCAAGTGAATTACTGCGCCGCAAAAGCGGGTCTGTTAGGATTAACTAAATCATTGGCTAAAGAAGTCGCGTCACGTGGTATTACGGTTAATACTGTATCACCTGGTTTTATTCAAACCGACATGACCGAAGAGCTAACTGATGAGCAAAAACAAGCCATTTTGGCACAAGTACCGGCGGCTCGATTAGGCAAGCCAGAAGAAATTGCAGCAGCCGTTGCGTTTTTGGCGTCTGACATGGCTGCTTACATCAGCGGCGAAACATTACACGTAAACGGTGGCATGTATATGTCATAGTCTGTTCCTTGAACAAGCTATAATATAATGGCCGAATTAAGTTGATTCATAGCGAAATTTAGGCTATTTCTATACAAGTTGAGGTAAACATCGGTTAAATAACCGGTATTTTCTGGTTTGACCAGCATTTCTATAGTTGATTTGTTTGGTTAATCCTCTAAACTACCCCCATAAATTTTAGAAGTCTGTAACGAACAGGAAATAAATTACCATGAGCATTGAAGAACGCGTTAAAAAAATTGTTATCGAACAGCTAGGTGTTAAAGAAGAAGAAGTAGTAACTGGTGCATCATTTGTTGATGATCTAGGTGCAGATTCTCTAGACACAGTAGAATTAGTAATGGCTCTTGAAGAAGAATTCGATACTGAGATTCCAGACGAAGAAGCAGAAAAAATCACTACGGTTCAAGCTGCTATCGACTACGTAACTAGCGCTCAAGGTTAATCTTACCTTTTGAACTTAAAGGCGGCTTTTGCCGCCTTTGTTGTTTCTGTCGTTTGACAAATTAAATAAAACTGAATTCATTAAAATTGAGAGTTATCTTCATTTTTTAGCTATTTGTTCTACGCTATATTGGCGAACCAATAGCTAAAAGTTGAACATTATACCAATTCAGATCATTGTCGGAATTGGTATTAACATAATTACATTTTGAAAGGCTTAACATGACAAAACGTCGTATCGTAGTGACAGGCATGGGTATGGTATCGCCAGTGGGCAATACTGTGTCGCAAAGTTGGGACAACATTAAACTAGGCAAAAGCGGTATCGATAAGATCACTGCCTTTGATACTAGTGCGTTCAGCACACACTTTGCCGGCGAAGTTAAAGACTTAGATCTAGAACACTATCTGCCTAAGAAAGAATCACGCCGCATGGACAAGTTTATTCAATATGGTTTAGTGGCCGGCATTCAAGCGTTTGACGATTGTGCATTAGAGGTAACCGCTAAAAATGCACCGCGTATCGGTGTGGCGATTGGTTCAGGCATGGGTGGCTTAGGATTAATTGAGTCAACTCGTGATCAAATGGCCAAGTCAGGCACTCGAAAAATATCACCATTTTTCGTACCTGGTACCATCATCAATATGATTTCAGGCAACTTATCGATTAAGTATGGCTTGCAAGGTCCTAATATCGCCATCACCACCGCGTGTACAACCGGCGTGCATAACATAGGCAGTGCAGCGCGTATGATCGCCTATGGTGATGCTGACGTGATGATTGCTGGTGGCGCAGAAGCGGCTACGACCGAATTAGGTCTTGGCGGTTTTGGCGCAGCTAAAGCATTATCAACCAATAACGACAACCCACAGCAAGCATCACGCCCATGGGACAAAGATCGTGACGGTTTTGTGATGGGCGAGGGCGCCGGTGTTATCGTATTAGAAGAGTACGAGCACGCAAAAGCACGCGGTGCAAACATCTACGCCGAGTTAAGCGGTTTTGGCATGAGCGGCGACGCGCACCATATGACTTCGCCACCAAGTGATGGCGCTGGCGCGGCAGCAGCAATGGTTAATGCAATTAACGATGCTGGCTTGCAAAAGAGCGATATCGCTTATATTAATGCACATGGTACATCAACACACGCAGGCGACAAGGCTGAAACCGCAGCGGTTAAAGCTGTATTTGGTGCTCATGCTTATGAGTTGGCGGTAAGTTCAACCAAATCGATGACTGGTCACTTGTTGGGCGCTGCTGGAGCGGTTGAAGCCATATTCACCGTGATGGCATTGGTTGAGCAAATCATGCCACCAACCATCAATTTAGATAATCCTGATGAGGGTTGCGACTTAGATTTTGTTACCGATGGCGCTAGAAAAACTGTGATAGATCATGCCTTATGTAACTCATTTGGCTTTGGTGGTACTAACGGCTCGTTAGTCTTTAGCCGAATTAAGTAATACCGCAAGCCTTTCAATCTTTTTTGAAAGGCTTGTTCTGAAAACCTTTCATACGGTTGTCCATTTTCAAAGGTTTGCAGCCAGTCATAATTATTGGCGATGCCAACGGGCGCCGCCTTTAATCTATCTATACCCTTTTGCAGGGCTTTATCGATATTTGCTGCTGCATTTCCTTTAGCGAACGCCGCTCTAATATTAAAGGTGTAAAAATTCGTTCTAGCTATATTATCCAGCGCTAGCTCATTAATGATTGGATACTCCTTTACTTGGAAAGTTAAACAAATATTGATGCACTCAATCGGTAATAATCAAATATTCGCTTAACTTATCCAATGATAATAGTCGCTGGTCTGCACGGCTATAAATGACAAAGGGCAACCGCCAGAGTACTGTTTTAGACCGCTCATAAGGCATATTTATATAACTTACATGTAGACTATTCAATAATAGCAAAGCGTTCATGACCAATTGCCTGAATTAATTGGAGCATCTGCTGATGTCTACTGTTAATCAGAAAATGAGGTGACAATAGCGTTCATCTCGAAGATAGTTTATTGACTGTAAATAAGCCAAAAAATAAGACAATTACTAAGTACTGTGCCATAAAAAATAGACTTGAAAGGTTGTTTCTTTGTTTTATGACGCAACTTGTTCTGGGCGATTAATGCCCCTGGCCAGCCGCCAAGTAAACTGAGTAAATGTAGAGTATTTTCTTGCGTTCTAAATTTACCATTGATGGCTGCGCGTTTATCAATGGCATAAACAATAAAGGTAACGAGCGACAGTAGGCCATAATACAGCAAAGTGTATTTCATTAGGTCGCTATCAATATCCACGTTAATCATTACCTATTTAGTTAAAGCATGCCAAAACATGTTAAATGCCGCATCACGATGCTGCTGATTATTACTCATTTTTTCATTTTCGATAAAATAGCGGCTAGTGCTAAAAAATAACCCTTCACAATTTTCAGCCATTAATTCGATAGGATATAGTGCTAGCACACCTTGTTGTTGACCTGTTTCGATGAGATCGATTAAAAAGCTTAACTCTTGTCTAAATACTTGCAAACGATTCTGATGACTTAAAATTTGCAGCGTAGATATTTGCTGACAAAATTGCAATTTTTGAGGATTGTTAATCGCCCAATCGAGAGCATTATTCCAGAAACATTCAGCCTTAGCTTTTAAGGTTGGTACTTGTTCTGTCGTTTGCACCGCTTGCTGTGCTAGATCTTTTTTAACGCTAAGATAAAGCTCAGTGATCAACGCTTCCTTATTGGGGAAATGATGAAACAAGGTACCTGTTGCAACACCTGCAGCCTTGACAATAGAGGAGGTAGAGGTTGCGTGAATACCGTTTTGACTAAACAAAGCTAACGCACTGTCTAAAATTTGTTGTTTTTTACTGGTAGCCATATGTTTTTACTCGATGAAATATGCGGTGAACTAGAAGACCAACTCCACTAATATAATGGAATTGGTATAACTCGTTCACCGCCAATGATTATCTTAGAAATATTTTTAAAATCATCTTTTGAATCATATTGCCATAAGGAGGATGTACTAACTTACCGGTATTTAATCTGCCACGGGCGAGCACTGTTTTTGCTTTTGAAAAGGTTAAAAAACCTTCTTTACCGTGATAATGACCCATGCCAGATGGTCCAATCCCGCCAAAAGGTGCGTCTTCTGCGGCTACCTGAAAGATGGTTTCATTAATGCCAACACCACCAGAATGAGTTTGGCTTAACAACGTGCGCTGCGTGCTCTTGTCAAAACTCATAATATATAACGCCAATGGGCGAGGGCGCTGATTAATATAGCTTATCGCTTCATCTAATGATTGATAACCGACAATAGGTAAAATTGGACCAAAGATTTCTGATTGCATTAACAACATGTCGTCGGTCGTATTAGTGACTAACTGCGTGGGCATATTACGCGAATCACTGCTAATAGACGCATCAGAGGCCGATACTACAGTTGCTCCTTTTTCTTTAGCGTCGTCTAGCCAGCTATTGAGTCGATTGAGCTGCGCGTCGTTAATGATGTTGGCGTAATCGTTACGGGTTTGTTCATTGCCGTACAATTTTTTGAATTGACGTTGATACTCGCTAATAAATTGCGGAATTTTTTCACTAGGACATAGCACATAATCCGGCGCGACACATATTTGACCAGCGTTGAGGCATTTGCCATAAATTAATCGCTCAACGGCGGTGCTAACTTCCATGTCAGGCGCGACGACCACGGGAGATTTACCGCCCAACTCTAGCGTTACTGGCGTTAAGTTTTCGGCGGCGGCGCGCATCACATGACGACCTACAGTCGTAGAGCCGGTAAATATTAGATGGTCAAACGGCAATTGTGTAAATTGCGCGGCGACATCGGCTTCACCTTCAATGACCGCTACCTGCTCTTGTGTAAATACGGTATTAAGCAACGTAATAATTACTTTATTGGTATGTGGAGTAAATTCAGACATCTTAATCATCGCTCTATTTCCTGCGGCAATAGCAGAAACCAGAGGACCAATCGACAACATCAAAGGGAAATTCCAAGGCACGACAATGCCAATCACACCAAGTGGCTGATATTGGACTTTAACGGTAGCAGGGGATAATAATAATCCGGCAGAGCGGCGTTGTGTTTTCATCCACTTTTTTACCCGTTTAATGGTGTAATTGATATTCATCACAGAGGGTAAAATGTCGCCAATTAGAGTGTCGTTAGCAGGGCGCTGACCATAATCTTTATTTAATGCAGCAATAATGGCGTCTTGTTGCTCCAAAATTGACGCTTTGAGCGCTTTGAGTAAAGTAATACGGTCATTAGCAGTTGGCGCTGGAGCGAGTTGATAAGCATCGCGTTGATTCTGTAATATCGATGTTAGCGATAATGGCGTATTTTGGCGCTCAATAGACGTGGACATTACTCACTCCTGTGTGAATTATATGAAACCGACTGATTGGTCGGTCTAGCCATTAGAGTCTAAATTCGTACAAATTACAAACATTAATTTGTATTTATTGGTGGGGAATACTGTTTGAAATCAGAATGTCTTTGTAATCTATCGAATATAAATTGTATTTTCATGCCTGTCCCTATCGTTATACAATATTTCTTTGCCACATAGTGATGGTTCGATGACTTGTTTATTTGAGTAATTCATCATACCAATGATTGGTGGCGGCAAGTATTTGCAACGCGTAGTCGCGACTGATCATGATGAAATTAATTTTATCACCGGATTTTAGCTGTCCTAGTCGCGGTAGATCTGCACTAATGATGTTGGCAATACGGGGATACCCACCAATGGTCTGGCCATCGACACAAGAAATAATAGGTTGCCCAGACGGTGGAATTTGAATACTGCCCTGCGTTAAGCCCGAAGATGAAATCACCATGGGCTGGTCAAATTCAAGCGTTTTAGCATGGAGTTGAATGCCCATTCTATTCAAATCTGCGCTAACCTTATAAGCTTGTGAGAAAAAGAGTGTTTTTTGTCGCTTTGTAAATTTGCTTGATTCAACTGATTCTGTACATCGCATGAGATAATTGCCGGGGTAAGGCATAAAGCATTCATCTGGCAGTGTTCTTTGCGGTAATGCGCATTGGTCTATTTTATTACTGTCGTCGTTACCGATTATTTTTAAATAGTCTCGGTTTTTAAACGCTCGATTTTTAAAACCACCAAAGCAAGCGGTTAAATGAGTAGAGTAACTAGCCAGCATCGGTGATATGTCTAATTCTCCAGTAAACGCGAGGTAAGCCCTTGCACCTTGTTGCAAGCTAGAAAATATTAAACAATCACCCAGCTCTACGTGGATCACTTGATTGTTATAAACCCGTTTTGAATTAAGGTGTAGCTCAAATTGAGCGCCGCAAACCGCTATTGTTAACGCATGATCAAATCGAATCGTGGGCCCAACTATGGCGATTTCAAGCACCGGTGAATCTAGAGGTTTATTGAGTAGCCAATTGGCCATTCGCATCGAGTTTGCATCCATAGCTCCGCTTTGCGAGATACCTAGGTGCCTTTGTCCGTATCGCCCACCGTCTTGCAAGCTAGTTTGCAGGCCCGCTTTTATAAAATAAAAGCTCATGGATTACCGTGGCCTTTGCGGGGTAATGCTCGCAAGTTATCTCGTTGTTCGATCTGCTTAAATTCTTGTTCACTAATGGCAACGAATTTAACTCTATCAAGCGGTGAGGCGATGACAGGCGATTGCCACTCGGGGTCAAATAACCTAATCGGAGTGCGACCAATAATGTGCCAACCGCCAGGACTTTGCACCGGATAAATGCCGGTTTGATTACCGCCAATGCCGACCGAACCAGCATATATTCTGCTGGATGGGCTGGTCTTTCTGGGGCAGTTTAATGCGTTGTCCAAACCTCCGAGGTACAGAAAACCGGGTAAAAAACCTAGCATATGTACTAAATATTCCTTATTTGAATGGCGGGACACTACTGCTGATTCGGTTAAATGACAGTAATCGGCTAGCTCAGACAAATCTGGTGCAAATACTTTGTCATAACAAACAGGGATCTCAATCAACTGCGATGCATCGGTAACGACTGCAATTCTATTATCGCTAAGCGCATTAATTGAATAGTTAATAAAACGATTCAACTCAAGCTGAAATTGATTATCCAGCGCCGCCTGCACAGTAAAGCAAATGGTCATGCTTTGATAACTTGGAATAATGTCTTCGACTTGGCCTGGAAATCTTTCTTTAACTAACTTGCAAATGTTAATGATTGCTACAGAAAGCGCATGACCAATTTCTTTCTTGAAAACAATAGTCAATGCACGATCGCCATTATTAACAATGTTAAAGCCAATAGTATTCATTGAATTTTAATGCCGTTATTGCGCATTGCTTGACTAACTAACTTGGCAATAGCTAGGGCGTTGATATTATCACCATGCAGGCAAATACTAGTGACGATAGGTGTCAAAAACTGTTTGTCAGAGGTTGCTATGGGTTGATGTTTAGCCAGTGCTAATGCTTGCTCCATGACTAACTGGGAGTTGCTCAATATCGAGCCGGGTAGGTTACGCGGTGTTAGTGTGCCGTTAGCTAAATAGGTTCTATCCATGAACCCTTCGGCAATAAAGTTAATGCCGTTCTTTGTACAAGCCTGTTGTAATAAGCCGCCAGCCAAACCCAAAACTTTTATGTTAGCGTCCAAGCCAAGCATGATATCGATGATTAACTTGGTTATTTCAGGTTTTTTTTCACAGTCGTTATACAATGCGCCGTGCAGTTTAAGGTGATGTAACGTTACATTCTGTTGCAATGAAAAATTAGCCATGGTGGTAATCTGTTGCATGAGCGACAATTTAAGATCTGTTATTGAAATTGATAAAGAGTACCGGCCAAAGTTTCTGGGATCTGGGTAACCGGGGTGCAGACCAACCTTTAGTTGGTTTTTTTTTGCGTTGATAAGCGACTGAACTATGGTTGTTTCATTACCGGCATGCCCACCGGATGCGATGTTGCAACTAGAAATAAAAGGCATTAACAAGGCATCCTTTTCACAATCAATGATCGTATGACCTTCACCAAGGTCACAATTGATGTCGATATGATAGATTGCCTTATCGTCGATTGATGCCATGTCATTCTACCTAGTTAACTTGAAGTTTTTAACGTAGTGATATTTAAATAATATATCAATATTGTCTGATTTAGGTAACCCGCCTCGACAAAATAACATCAAAGTTACGGTACTCTAATAGAAATAACGGACAGAGTTTGTTGAATTTTGGAATGAAAAACAAACAGCTCCTTACACAGCACTGTTTAAACTGGTTTGGATATATTGTGCTGCACGGCTGTTTAAATTAAGTTTATTCACAAAGCATTGCTCGCTGTCTATATAATTTGTTTGGTCATTAATTTGTCACAATTTATGCTTATCATCGTTGCATCTGACGTTGAAGGGTTAATGTTAATGCTAAATAATAATGCTAAGCAAAGTTTCTTAGAAAAAGAATTGAGCTGGCTTTCTTTTAATCATCGGGTATTGCAAGAAGCACAAGATTCTAGCGTACCATTGCTTGAACGGTTCCGATTTTTAGGGATTTATTCAAGTAATATGGATGAGTTTTATCGGGTCAGGGTTGCCAATGTACGGCGTAGGGTTTTACTCTCAGATAATAAGAAAGACAAAAATAAAGCGCTGACGCTATTTGATGATATTCAGGCCAAAGTTGTGGTATTGCAGGCTGAATTTGATCAAACCTATAGCGAATTGTTGAATCAATTAGCTGATAACAATGTGCATCTCATTAATGAAACTCAGCTGTCTGAGTTTCATGGTGCATGGTTAAATCAATATTATAAAGACAAATTAAGGCGTCATATTTTTCCGTTAGTGTTACATGACAAATTAAAACTTTCCGACCACCTTAATGATGAAAACACTTATTTAATGGTGTCAATGCGACAGGGTGACAAAAATCAATACGCATTAATCGAAGTCCCAAGTAGCAACGTGCCCCGGTTTGTCCAGCTGCCAGAAGAAAAGGGCAGTACCAGTAAATACGTTATCTTATTAGATAATATAATTCGTCATTGTTTGACACAAATATTTAGCGTTTTCTTTGAATTTGAGCATATTAGTGCCTATTCAATGAAAATGACTCGTGACGCGGAATTATCGTTAACTAATGAAATAAATCAAAGTCTGTATGAGCAACTTTCAAGTGGTTTGAAAAAACGCCTCAATGCGGTTCCTGTTCGTTTGGTCTACGATCGTAAAATGCCAAAAGATATGCTCGAATTGTTAAAATCTAATTTGGGAATATCGAGTAATAAGGGTCTCATCGCCGGTGGACGATATCATAGCTTTAAGGACTTTATAGAATTTCCAAGTGTTGGCGACAAATCTTTAGAATATAAAAAGATCACAGCCTTAGAACAAAGCTATTTTGCCGACGGGACTAACGTCTTTCAAGCGATAAAACGGCGAGATATTTTACTGTATTATCCATATCACAAATTTTCTCACTTCAGTGAATTTCTGCGTCAAGCCGCTTATGATCCTAAGGTAACAAAGATTCAAATTTGTTTATATCGGTTAGCCAAAAAATCACATGTCGTATCTGCATTGATAGAAGCGGTAAAGAACGGCAAAAAAGTTGAAGTTAACATTGAGCTGCGTGCACGTTTTGACGAGCAAGCCAATATGATATGGGCCGATACATTGGCAAGTGCGGGGGCTGTGGTTAGTTTTGGTATCCAAAATTTAAAAGTACACGCAAAAATTTGTCTAATTACCCGTCAAGAAACTCAGGGACTCAAGCGTTATGCCCATATTGGGACAGGCAACTTTAACGAAAAAAACGCGAAAATTTATACGGATTTCAGCCTGTTTACCTGCCATGATGAAATCACCAACGAAGTTTCTCAAGTATTTGAATTTCTGAAGTATCCCTATTTAAATTTTAAATTTAATCACTTAGTTGTCTCACCCATTAATGCTCGCGCCGATATCAGCATGCTTATCGACCAGGAAATAAATGCTGCGAAGGCTGGTGAACCTAGTGGCATTACCCTTAAAGTGAATAACTTAGTTGATCATCAATTGATCAATAAACTGTACCAAGCAAATAACGTTGGAGTGAAAATTAAACTCATCGTACGGGGGATTTGCGGCTTGGTGATTGGGCTTGTTGGACAAAGTGAGAATATCAGCGCGTGGAGCATCGTGGATCGATTTTTAGAGCATCCAAGGGTTGCGATTTTTCATAATAAAGGGGATCCCAAGGTGTATATCTCGTCGGCTGATTGGATGACTCGTAATCTGGATCAGCGAGTTGAAGTAGGTTGCCCTATTTATTGTCCGCAAGTGAAACAAAGTATTATTGATATTATCGAGATTCAGACCATGGACAATATGAAGTCGCGCATTCTTGATACCGAACAAAGTAATCCATATCAAGTGACTAATTCAGCACAACCCATCCGCTCGCAGCTTGATATTTATCGATATTTAAAACAGCAACAATCGATTCAATTAGCTAATGCCATTGACCATGCAGATCCGTTGACCGAGCCGTTTATTGAGCAGGACATGATGATATGACTTGTGCTAAGCACCTAGTTGCCGTCGATTTAGGCTCTAACAGTTTTCATTTAATTATTGCCCGAGAGCAATCGGGTTGTATCCAAATTATTCATAGACAAAAACAACAAGTAAACCTAGCGTTAGGACTAGACCAAGACAATGTCTTATCGGCAGAGGCAATAAGTCGTGGCATCAATTGCTTAAGCGAGTTTAGCCAGACTTTTTCTCGTTTGCCTTCCAGTTCAGTGCGAATAGTAGCGACACACACATTGCGTCGAGCGGTCAATAGAGAAGAGTTTATTAAGGCTGCCTATAAAGTATTTCCCTATCCAATCGAAGTCATTAGTGGCCAATGTGAAGCGGAACTTATTTATCACGGAGTCGCACATACTCAGCCTATCCGCGGTAAAACGCTAGTGATAGATGTGGGCGGTGGCAGCACCGAACTGATTATTGGACAGGGCTTTAAGCCTAGAGTAGCACAGAGTTTGGACATTGGTTCAGGCGTGCTTTGTCAGCGTTTTTTCAGTGACGGAACCATTAGTCAGGGGCAAATGAGCAGCGCAGAGAAGCATGCCGATAGCATGTTGCAGCCCATTGCCGCCCGTTATCGTGAGTTTGGTTGGAAATCTGTGATTGGTACGTCTGGCGCGATCAAATCAATTTCTGCCGCAATGACCGAGCTATATGGTGATCCTAAAATAACCAGTAAACGCTTGAAAAGGTTAAAAAAGCAACTAATAAATTGGCGGCATTTTAGAAATATACCGTTGCAATCAATAGACAATAGACGGTTATCAATGCTGGCCGCCGGGGTGGCTATTGTTAGTAGTTGTTTTAATATTCTCGATATAAAACATATGATCTTTAGCTCTGGTGCGCTTAGAGAGGGCGTGCTATTTGGCTTAAGTGATTCACGCCAAGATATTGATATTAGACAACGTACAGTTAACAATTTGATTCGGTTGCATTTAATTGATTCGGCATTTAGTCAACGAGTCATGTTGCAGTTACAACAGTTCAATGAACAATTACAACGTGGTCAGCAGATGTTATCAGATCATGAGTTAATGTTGTTAAGGTGGGGCGCACAGTTGCATGAAATAGGTATTTCCATTAACTCTAAAAAGCGCCAACACCACGGGAAATACATTATTGAACATAGTGAAATGCTCGGATTTAGCGATCAAGAGCAGCAAGTAATATCATTCTTAGTGGGCAATCATCGTGGTAAAATTTCTAAAAACATTCCTGATAGCGAAATTGACGTACTACGCCTAGTACAACTACTGCGACTCGCTATCATTTTTACGCATGGCCGTATTGAGGTATTACCCCATCAGCTTAAAATGCAATATCATCACCATGAGTTGCAAATATATCCAAATGATACCATGCAACAACAGTCTGAATTAATGGCGTTAATTGATAAAGAGGTTGTGATCACCTCAGCCTCTAGTTCACTGCTTCTAAGGGTGGTTTAGGGCGAATTTAACACACGGTGGGTTACGTTAGCATATTCGGCTGGCGCAGCACCTAGGACAATTATCTATAACTGGCTATCGCGCAAAAGTGAGTTAGCCACTCCACGTTGTTTTTACTCGATTGTAATTTTTTAGATACATTTTCTCATGACAAATAAGCGGGAATTACCTTATTTTAGAGAAAAAAATGTATCAATAACTCTGACCCCTTTGATTGTTAACTAATCATGTTCACCTTGTCGATCTTTTAACTAAGCTAACAAGTTGGCTCTAAATATCATTTTCATCATCACTCGTAGGCGGCTGATATTGATGAAAAAACAGTATATGTAGTAGCACACTGATAATTAATATTACGTTATCAATAATAGTTAATGTCGACAAAATACAAACTATTAACATTAATTCAAACGCCGGCGTAAGAAAAAGCCAATATAGCAAAACACTTAAGCGTACGACTTCATCTACTAGCGCATTAAGTCATCACTCACATCTTATTTATTAACATTATCTCAACGTACACCTGCTCACTGGTCTGACTTGTTGTAGGGTTGATGAAACCCTATGATGCGGCGGTTATCGACAGAGAATCAATTAATGAAACATTTAAAACCCACCATTTTAGCCCTGAGTATTGTCTTAATTAGCCAGCAAAGTATCGCTGGTGGTTTCCAGTTTAATGGTCAGTCGGCGTCTGGCCTTGGCCGCGCATTCGCAGGAGACGCGGTCATTGCTGATACTGCCGCAACAATAGCGCGTAATCCTGCAACGCTTGCATTATTTGATACAACGACCTTGAGTGTCGGCGCCGTATTTGTTGATACTGATGTCAGTTTCAAAAATGCACAGTACACCTATTTTAACGGCGCAGGGTATAGCTCAATACCGCTAAATGATGTACAAGATATTAGTGGCGAGAGCATTGCGCCCCATCTGTTTATTGCGCACCCAGTGACCAAAGACATTAGCATCGGGCTAGGTCTTTATTCAAACTTTGCGACCACTACTGAGTATCAGCAAGATTTCATTCCCGATTTATTTGGCGGCACCACTAAGGTTCGCAGTGCTAACTTGCAACTAAGTGCTGCATATCAAGTTGACCCCCAGTGGTCATTAGGCGCTGGAATCGACATTATTTTTGCTTCTGGCGAACTATATCGTGAGTTTAAGGCGGCTGGACTAGACAGTAACGCACCGGCGTTAGATGTTAAAACCGATGGCTTTGCACTGGGATGGCATGTTGGTGCGGTTTATCAGTTCAACAGTGATCATCGTTTTGGGCTAAGTTATCGTTATAGTCCTACTTTGCATTTTGACGGCGATTTTATCTTCCAAGGTAATGACGTTAAAAATGATACATTAAACATTCCATTGCCTTCGATGGTTGAGTTCTCCGGTTTTCATCAAATTAGCCGCGATACATCAGTGCATTACTCTGCACAGTTTATCCAATGGAGCAGTTTTGATGCGCTAACCACCGATAAAGTGGGCGTCTTTAAACAATATAACTGGCGTGATACTTACCATGTTTCACTCGGAATGACTCATCAAGTGAATGAACAATGGACGGTGCGCGCGGGATATATGTATGACATGGGCGCGGTTGACCAACAACGCTCTATTGCTATTCCTGATTCAGATCGTCAATGGCTATCGGCAGGCGTGAGTTATCAGCTTGATCAACGCAGCAGTATCGATGTTGGACTAACGGTACTCATGGGCAAAGATACCTTGGTGACCGAACAGCAATACCAAGGTCAATTAAAAATTGCACAAGTCGTTGGTACAACACGTGCCAACGCCACGTTGTTTGCTTTAAGTTATAACCTAAGTTTATAAAGAACAATGCCCTTGTCGTGGAAACATTGGCAAGGGCATAATTAATGTTCGTGTTTTAAATCCGCTTTTAAAATCAAGCTGATGATTATTCTCTTTATATTGTAGCGGCGATAATTTTTAATATTATTGAATCGCTTAAATAAAGACCGAATACGACTGATGTCCCACCTCAAACGCCACGTCTTTTAGGCAATATGCTCCATACATTGCCCTAATATCGACATCCATGTCGAAATAAATCGAGCGCCTTGTACTAGTTTGTTTTGCTGATTTGCCGTTACAGAAAAATCAGAGGTAATTTTTGTTTGGCCAAGTGCCGATAGACATAAATAAAATGTTTATTGAAACGGCTACAATAAAAGTCTTACCTGCTTTTAGGTAATCATCGTTATTGTCCAAGCGCTAGGAGGTTAGAATAACTTGGATAGTCGGTATAACCACGTGCATCACCACCAAATAATGTTGATGGATCCGTAATTTCGTTCAAAGGGAGTTGATGTTTAAAGCGGTAAGGCAAGTCAGGGTTCGCTAAGAATTTTCGCCCATAAGCGATAAAGTCGACTAAACCTGAATCGATTAATTCCGCGCCTGATTTTGCAGTGTAATTACCCGCAACAATGATACTGCCATTAAAATTTTGACGTAGAGCATGCCTAAAACCATCGCTTACTACGGGGGCGTCATCCCAATCAGCCTCAGAAAGGTGAATGTAAGCTAAGCCTATTTCATTGAATAATTTACTCGCTAATAAAATGGCGTCAATTGCTTCTGTATCTTCCATACCACGCTGGGTAATAAAAGGAGCAAGTCTAATGCCGACTTTATCGGCACCAATTTCGTCACTGACCGCTTCGATGACTTCTAGAACAAACCGTAATCGATTGGAGATTGAACCACCATATTCATCATCACGTTTATTTGAGCTACGACGCATAAACTGATCAATCAAATAGCCATTTCCACCATGAATTTCAATACCATCAAATCCCGCTTCGATGGCATTTTTGGCCGCATGACTATAATCAAGGATTATGTCTTTAATGTCTTGTTTTGATAACGCTCGTGGAATTGGGCAATCGAGCATTCGTCCAATACCATCCTCACCCACAATCCATACTTGTGCATCAGGCGCAATTGCAGATGGCGCAACAGGCAGTCCATCAGCATGAAATGAAGCATGAGACATTCGTCCGACATGCCACAGTTGAGAAATAATATGACCCCCTTTCTTGTGAACTGCTTGGGTTACTTTTTTCCAACCAAGTACTTGCTCAGTCGTAAACATGCCTGGTGTAAATGAGTAGCCTTTTCCTTGGGGAGATATTTGCGTTGCTTCAGTAATAATAAAACCTGCGCTGGCACGTTGTGCGTAATATTTAGCCATTAAATCTGTTGGGACATCGTCAGGCTGAGCAGTGCGTGAACGTGTCATTGGTGCCAATACAACACGGTTATTAGCTTCAAATGTACCTAGCTTCTTTGCGTTAAATAAAATTGAGTTTTTCATAATATTTCCCCTCCTAAAAATTCAAGATGTTCATTAGTTTTGTATGCAAGCTGTTGTTTGTTTTCTGTTAGATTTTGCTGTTGATTAAGTGGGAAAAGCATTTCTACAATTAATCCATCAGGGCCAATAATAAATACTTGTAGTTCACCTGATAAAGGAACCATTTTTTCGGTGTAGACGTAAGTGCTTTTACCTAGACGTTCAAGCAGAGCCTTGTAATTGGAACCTTCAAGTGCAACATGGGCAATAGCGCCATTGCCAAAATCTGCAGTGGCTTGCTCAGCAATATGTATCAACGGTCTATCGTTGCTATAAATCCATATGCCATAAAATGGAAAAGCGGGGCGTTCTCCCACCTGTAACCCAATGAGTTTTATCCAAAAGGACTCCATTGCTTTGAGATCTGTCGTTAGTACTAAAATGTGATTAATATTCATCTATGCCCCTTAACTATTCACCATGTGTGTTGTGAATGAAATAATAGGTCTTGCCTATAAACAAAACAATTGACATAATTATTAAAACACTCTTCTGTAAAGCGGAATAATATGGACAAGCTAGGTGACATAGATCTGTTTGTAAGGGTTATCAAAAACCAAGGTTTGGCAGCAGCAGGTAGAGAAGTAGGACTTTCACCGGCACGAATGACTGCGCGGATTAACGGATTAGAAGAAAGATATGGCGTTCGGCTGTTAAATAGGACAACCCGGCAGATTTCTCTTACCGACGAAGGTCGTAAATTTTATGTTGCTTGTGAACGTATTTTAGCGGAAGTTGAGCAGGCTGAAATCTCTCTGCAAACGGGCCAAACAAGCTTTAGCGGTACACTACGTATAACGGCGCCATCTGATTTAGGCCAACAACACATAGCTCCCGTGTTATCAGCATTTGTAGACAAGCATCCGAATATCAAACCTTATCTCTATCTTTCCGATAGTGTTACTGATTTAGTCGGTGATGGGTTTGATTTAGGGATCCGATTTGGCACCCTAGAAGATAGTACGTTGGTAGCACGTAAATTGACGAGTAATCGTCGAGTATTATGCGCATCACCCGATTATCTTAAACGTAAAGGCATACCTACAACCCCAGAAGCATTAATGCAGCATGATTGTTTAACCATGGTGCGCATGGCCGAGCCTTTGACTACTTGGCATTTTCAAAGTGCCGATGAGAAAAGATCGATTTCAATTAAAGCCTCTAGAGCTTCCAATGATGGTGCTTTGATTAGGCGCTGGGCAATTGAAGGGGCTGGTATTGCTTTAAAATCATACTTGGATGTTGCCGCCGATCTACAAGCAAAACGCTTAGTGACGATTATGGATAATTATCAACATGATTTTAGTCGCATCGGAGCGTCTGCCGGTGCCGATCTCCATGCCATTTACCCTAATCGAAAATTCACACCACAACGCACTATTGAATTCATTAGGGCATTGACAGAGTATTTTAGAGAGCAAACCATCATAAACGTCGAAAAATAATGTTGTTTGGGAATGGGGAGGAAAACTAAATGACTGATGTCTGTCGGGTAATACGTCGGCTGAAATGCCTTATCGATGGCTTGGTCGCATTGATAATATCATTGATATGGTATTTGAGATTTATTTGTCGTGCGGCTTCATTATTTTGTTTAACTGCCACCTCTTTAAAGTTGCCAATAACCTCATCATGCTCAAAAAGACTAGTTTAAGCATCATTTAAATTACAAAATAGTTGTTTAAATAATGCGCAGAACGGTTAAATGTTAGTGCGTTAATGGCCAAGGTTATGGTCAGCGACAGTGTTAAGGTCATATATGTCCCATAACCGCATATTAACTCGTCAGATCACTCGACATTTCGCACTAAAGTATCTATAGTGCCGCTCTTTCTTTGTACACAATATGCTGCGATGTTGGCTAACCTCAATATTTAGGCGCTAACTTAACGCTGATAGGACTATTTCTTTGATTACTTCTGCAAACATTACGATGCAATTTGGTGCCGAGCCATTATTTGAAAACATTTCTGCACAATTTGGTCACGGTAACCGTTACGGTTTAATTGGCGCGAATGGCTGTGGTAAATCAACCTTCATGAAAATCCTAAGTGGTGAACTAGTTCCTACGTCTGGCAACATATCAATTACACCGGGCAATAAAGTCGGTATTTTGAGCCAAGACCAATTTGCGTTTGAAGAATATAGCGTTGTTGATACGGTTATCATGGGCGACGTTGCATTGTGGAAAATCAAAGAAGAACGTGATCGCATTTACGCTATGCCTGACATGTCTGAAGACGACGGCATGCGTGTGGCTGAACTTGAAAGTGAGTTTGCCGAAATGGATGGTTACAGCGCAGAAAGTCGTGCTGGCGAAATATTACTTGAAGCGGGCATTGACGAAGCGTTTCACTATGGCTTAATGAAGCAAGTCGCTCCAGGCTGGAAAGTACGCGTATTGTTAGCGCAAGCGTTGTTCGCTAACCCAGAAATATTGCTACTTGACGAACCAACCAACAACTTGGATATTCATACCATCAATTGGCTTGCTGAAGTGCTTAACCAGCGTAAAGCAACGATGATTATTATTTCTCACGATCGCCATTTCCTAAACTCTGTTTGTACACACATGGCAGACATTGACTACGGTGAGCTTCGCATTTACCCAGGTAACTACGAATACTACATGGAAGCGTCAAGCCTTATTCGTGAGCAGTTATTAGCGGGTAACGTCAAGAAAAGTCAAGAAATGGACGAGCTACAAGCAATTGTTAACCGTTTTGGTGCTAACGCGTCTAAAGCGAAGCAAGCAAGCTCTCGTGCTAAGAAGTTGGATAAAATTAAACTTGATGACGTTAAAGCGTCAAGCAGAATGTCACCGTCAATTAGATTTGAAGAATGCAAAACATTGCACCGTCAAGCACTTGTATTAGAAGACCTATCTCATGGTTTTGACGGCGAAACCTTATTTAAAGACGGTAACCTGATCCTAGAAGCTGGCGCAAAACTTGCGGTTATCGGTGAAAACGGTGTGGGTAAAACTACCTTCTTACGTTGTCTCATCGAAGAGTTAAAAGCCAACAAAGGCGTGGTTAAGTGGTCTGAGAATGCACAAGTTGGTTATTGCCCACAAGACAGCACTAAAGATTTTGACAACGACTTAAACTTGTTTGATTGGATGTCGCAATGGCGCAACAGTAAACATGATGATTTGATGGTTCGTGGCTTGTTAGGTCGTTTGTTATTTACAATGGATGACAGCACTAAAAAAGCCAAAGACTGTTCTGGTGGTGAGAAAAATCGTTTGTTGTTTGGCCGTTTAATGATGCAAGATATTAATGTGTTGATTATGGATGAACCAACAAACCACATGGATATGGAAGCGATTGAGTCGTTAAATATTGCGTTGAAAGCTTTTGAAGGTACGCTAATTTTTGTTAGCCATGATCGCGAGTTTGTTTCATCACTAGCCACGGGTATTGTCGAAATTAAAGATCAAGAGATCATTAACTTCAAAGGCACCTACGATGAATACTTATCTAGCCGCAGTCTTGCGTTAAAAGTTGCGTAAAATTTAACGCAGCTTACTAAAGGCGACCTTCTCTGATGAAGGTTGCCTCTTATCAATTAGCCTCAGCGCTACTCTTTGTTCACTATCAAATCTAGTAATAGCTCTTTTTTCTTCGCTCATTCAATATCACCGTTTACATACTAATATTTTTAATCATCGCACTAATTCCCACATTAACAGTAGGTTTCATTGCTAGTCACACTGCAAGTACGACTATCGAGGCAGAAGTTTTTGATTAATTAATAGCGCACATGACAATCATGCTTATTTTTAAGAATTTAAAGACTTGTATGCTTATACCAATCCGCATTAAAGACTGCCCACTTATGCTGGTTAAAACAGTTGAATACGTCGTTGCTCTCAATCCCAATAGCCAGCTATTGCTCAATCGAGCGCCTAGTATTCACCAGTTTTTTCTATGCATAACAAGAGCACTCTTCAACGAGGATTGGTATTATTACTATTTCTTCTTAATTGATAACCGCGGTGAAATTTATTTTACGGTGACCATCACTTTGCAGTTGTCCATTGAAAAAATCAATGCGCTAATGAAACAACAAGATGGCATGGGATCTTTTATCGCGATAGTGCTTGCGGCGTTATATACATCAGCCGCTATTTTGAAACCGTTAGGGGGAGAGGTCCGTGAAATGCAGATATTGCTGAAAGCATAGGCAATGGCGAACTAATGGTGGCATTTGAAGGTGGGCGAGAGCCATCGAGTATTTATGGCGCGATGCAGCAAATGGCTAATAAGTTACCCACAGTCATGCGTGAAATTGTTAGTGCTAGTCACAATCTAGCGAGCGAGGCTGAACAAACTAGCGAGCGAGGCTGAACAAACTAGCGTAACAAGTAGAGCACGATTCAAATGAAATTGGCACGGTTTTAAAGTGTCTTAATTAGCTATTGTGTAATGCCCTAGTTACCAAGGGCATTATACAACAGCTCCTTGCGAGTTAGCCGCTAGCCGCTTTATTTTATGACGTGACTGCCAGCTGTTAAATAAAGCCACCAGTAAAATATTCAAGGCCAAAAATGACAACCAATATACGCTCATTAAGGGTGCTAATTCATTATTAACCAAACATGCAAATGAGGCAGCAAGTAATAGCCAGCCAAATTTACTTAGCATCTGAGCGTGGCGAATAGACAGCGTGCGCTTAAAGCTATGACGAAAATGTTTATTCATCGCCATCGATAATAACCACAGCGCGAAAAGTTGTAATAGGTAACTTAATATCATCTTATTGTGTACGCCTTACTAACCAAAAATAAAACAATAATGCTAACCCGCCAGTGATGAGCAGTGCGAGATCAAAACCAAGGTAAATCCAGTTATTATATTGCAAAGCGTCTAATAACCATTGTGCATTGATCACCACATCGACCAATGGCAACGCTAGATAAGCGATAGCGGTCAATAACAATAATTCGAGCCAAGCACGCCTTGCTGGGCGAACGAACGCATAAACTAACACCGCGCCCCAGGTTAATAAAAACACCGAAACTTCCATCTCTGCACGCTGTGCGAGTTGTAAATCGAGCAGGCGATTGGCGTAAAAATAACTCACAATAGCGAGCATTAAACCGACAATGCCCGCAATATTTAGGCGCTCAACAAGGAAATGACCTAGATGACGCTGCTTAACTTTTGGCAAGCGCTTATTGAGCCACATAATCAAACCACTGGCGATTAATAGACAACTCGCCGTGCCCATGAAAAAGAGTAAATATCGCAAGCCGATTGAGGCAAAGAGCGCCTCATGCAAGCCATAAAATATTCGCCTAAGCATCCGCGCATTACGTTCGGGCTCAACCCCTGCTAATGGCCGGCCATCGACCGATGAAAAAGCCAGCACCTCACTTTTATTTGATAACGACAATTGCTTATGGCGTGATACAACAATGCGCCCGTTAATATCAAACGGCTGCTGATAACTGATACGTTTTATCGCGTTTGGCTCTGGCCATTGCTGTTTGACTTTGGACAACACAATATCAAAGTCCGTTAACGGTTTAGCGGCAATACCCGCTGGCACTAATTTGGGTAACGACGTACTAACAAGCGCATTGAGCTCACGTGAGCCTTTTTCATAATGATGATCCATGCTCCACGGCATATACATGCTGATATAAATAAACAGCGCACTAAGGCTTAACACAAAGCAAAAAGGAATTGTAATAATGCCAATAACCGCGTGTAAATCGGTTAATGTTTTAAATACATTGTTGAGTCGAACCGTAAAAAAATCTCTAAAAAACCGTCGATGAGTAAAAATCCCGCTAAAAATAGCGACTAACATCATCATTGCTGCAATGCCTGCTAAATAGCGTCCACCGTAATTCCGCAGTTGCAGTGTATAGTGAAAACTTCTGAAAAAGTTGCCGCCTTGGCTATCTCTAATCTCTAACGGTTGTAATGTTTTGCTATTTAAGGTGACTGAATGGCGAGAGCTCTTACCATTTTCAGGCATACCCCAAGACAGTCTTAAATGATTGTTACGCGCGGTGGCTAAATTTATCCGCCAATACGTTGCGCCCTGAGCATCATTATTTAATCGCGCTAACGACTGGTTAATGTTATTAGAATCGGCGCGTTGACTGCCTAGCTCGGGTTTCATCCATTGACTAATTTCAGGATTGAAATAGCTTAAGGTGCCGGTAACAAAAATGGCAAACAGTAACCAGCCAAGTAACAGACCGCTATAGGTATGCAGCCAAATCATGGTTTTTCTAAAGTCAGGCTTCACCCGATTGCTCCCACAAAATGAATAGTCATAAAAGATGTGCAGCCAATAATAATATCTCGCCACGCGAGCCATGCTTTGCGTCGGCAAAATACATAAATAATTGCAATAAAACCAAATATATAACTATAAAGCGTAGCAAAATAAACCGCATCGGCTTTAAGAGAATCAAACATGTTGATGAGTATTGGTACCATGCCAAAGCTGCTGGCGAGGGCAAAGCAATAAGCACCAACAATCGCCGCTAAACAGCGAGCGGTCAAACTCAATTGTTGATGTGTAAATGATCGCAACAGATTGCTCCCAATTAAAAGGTTAAAACCGATAACGCAATCATTCGCATTATCGGCTTGGTATTCTAACAGAGTATATCGCGCTTAAAAGCTATATCTAACCGTTAATTTCGCATTACGGCTGTCACCCGGTAAACCGCCAATATACAGCGCTTTTGCATAATAGGTTTCGTCGGTTAAATTACGCAGGTTAAGTTGTATGTTCCATGCATCGGCTTGATAACTAATGCCCGCATCTAAGACCGTATAAGCGTCAATACTAGACTTTGGCAAACCAAAATCGGTTGAGTTAATGGTGCGCTCGCCGGTGTACGTTAGGCCAATGCTAAATTTAATCGGACTGTTGAGCTGCGAAAACTGCTGTGTATAACTGGTCCATACACTGGCAAATTTCTTTGGAATGCCTTTACGTTGTCCCGAAATAGGCGTGGCTTTTAGGTTACGAATTTCAATGGCCTTTTGATAGGTGGCATTGGCATTCATTGACCATTGCTCATTAATCGCTAAGTTAAGATCAAATTCATAGCCTTTGGTGCTATTTTCATTGTCAAATTTGAATCGTGGCACTGACATATTGTATTCGGGATCTTTAACATCATCGTTAAACAACTCGTTATTGCGGCGCAGGTTAGTTTTACGTGTTTCAAAATAGATAAATGATCCTAACAATTGCTCGTCAAACGCTGTAAAACGCATGCCGAGATCAAATGACTTAGATTCAGAATCAGGTTGATTATTTTCCGCCGAAATACTGCCTAAAAGATTAGACGCGGTTCGTCCTTTAGAGAAGTTAACAAAGGTCGCAAAATCGTTAGTTATACGATAATTCAGGCCAACATTATAACCGCTGCCCGAATCTGAGTAATCGAGTAGAGGACGGTTTTCAGAGTTCGCGTAATCATTTTTCTTATTGAAATAATCCTGTGAAATCTTGGTATGAGCTAGCCCAAAACGACCGGTTAAGAAATCAGAGAAATAAAGCACTTCTTGGAAACTGATGCCCGCTGAGGTGACCGATTTATCAAAATTACTTTTTAAGAATGGGTCAAGCTCTTCAAAGCTTTTATCACTCCAATTTGGGTTTCTTATATCAAGAATATATGGCATTTTTACATCGCGAACACCATCCCATACCGACCAATTGGTTTGGCTCATCTCTCGGTTTTCATAGTTGGCACTGAGTAAATGCTCGCCTTTAACGTTGCCCCAACTCCAGCTACTATAAAAATCAACGAAGTATTGCAAACTAGTTTCATCAAGCTTACTGCGGCGATATTCTTGTCGGCGTGCTGAAAACGGATAAATGACCTCGTCGATAACTAATGGCGCATGAGGATCGGCATTGGTCACGCCGCGGCGGTTCCAATAAACATAATTGTAAGCACCGGTTTGACGCACAAAGTCAGATTGATAATGACGTATTTGAAATTGTTGGCGCAATGAACTGTCATTATCAAAATTAATAGTATGGTTTATTTTAAATCGACTTTCTTTGCCTTCATTTGGTCGTGAGGTCGGTGAAATTAAGCCTTGGCTACCCAAATCATAGGGTTTTAAACCATCGGTTGCTGCAATAGAGTCGCTGAGGACTTTTCGCTGCTCGTCAGTTAATTGCAGTCCCTTAAAGTAACCTGGTTTCTCGCTAGTTGCTGCTACCCAAGTTGCGTCGTTAGGTAAGTCTTGCCACGTGACGTCAGCGGCCGCGACAGCAATACTGTCTAAATTAAATATACGTACCGGGTGACCTATTGAATCAACTTGGTTTTTATCATCAATATAGGCGAGCGATACAATCAGCTCTTGATCGTCAGTTAGATTAAAACGCAATGAGCCGTAGATTTCGTTGCGCTTGGAACTAAGGCCGCGATAACCATCGCTTTCTTCAACGTTGGCCACTAAGCGATAAGCTGAGGTATCGGTAAGAGCTGATGTTGCATCAAACATAATGCCGCGGTTGTTCCACTGACCTAAGGTCGCTTTAACTTGATAGGCTTCTTTGTCTTGGGGTTTTTTTTCAACCATGTTGATAACACCGCCGGCAGAGCCGATGCCGTACAGGCCAGTGGCAGGGCCTTTTAGCACTTCAATGCTCTCGATATTGGTGGTAGAGCGAGTCGGGTTAGCATCATTACTGCCAAGTCCCGCACCGCCGTACATGCCGTCATATGTGTAGTTGGCACCTAAACCACGAATTTGTAAATTATCACCAATGCCATAGTTATTACCCGCTTGTGATAAGCCACTGACATTGCGCAAACTGTCTTGCAGTGTTGCGGCGGCCTGCTCATCAAGTAATAATTTATCAACAATAACGATAGCAGCGGGAGTTTCCATCAAACTCATGTTCGACTTTGTTGCGGTGCCTGAACTTAAAACAAGTTGATTGTGACGTCCATAAATCGTAATTTTTTCAATCTCTGGCTTTTTAAGTGCTAAATTATTCTTTGGCTTAATTAACGACTTTATTTCAATTTTTTGCTGTTTTTTCTTAATCACTACGTCGGTATCAGATACCCAATGTGCTTCTAAGTTGGTATTAAGCAAAAGCTGAGAAAGTACTTGTTGCACCGACATGTCGCCGAAAATCGCTGTTGTTTTTAAGTCTTTTAAAATAGCGTCTCTGGCAAAAATTTGAATATCACTTTGCTTGGCTAAACTGGTTAATGCGGTGGCTAATGGCTGAGACTTAATATTGATTGGCGTGGCTGCAATCACTGAACTAGATAGGGCAATAGCTAAGGCTATCGCGCTAATGTTAAAGGGTGCGTAACGTAACATGGGTTACATTTCTCCGTTCATTAAAGTAAATGAGAATAAGTTGTATTTACCTTAATAGACGGAGTCGAGGGCTAAAAGCCGTAAAATAATTTACATTATTTTTATTAAATTATTTTTTACCTTTAATTTCAATCCCATACCTAGAGTGATAAATGACAAGGCTTGATACGGTTGATGCAAATTTATCGAACCTGACACAGATTCATCGGCTAAAGATGTATTCATTAAATAGATTTTTTCAGATAAGTAGGGCTGTAATTGTGCTAAAACATCTGCTAACCGTCGATTGTTGAAAGTCAGTTTGGCAGCGCGCCAATCGCTATTAGATACGTTGGGCATACTGGGTAGCCATTGATTTACAAACTCACTTTGATAGCCCTCATCGACTATTTTAGAGGTTGCTTGGTAATGAATTTTGACTTGATGCTCAGTCACATTTAATTGCACGAAAGGGCGAGTATTCACCGTAAACGCGGTGCCTAGGGCAGTAAATGAATGATCTTGATAAGTCACCACAAAAGGGCGCGCTGTATCACCAATGACCTCGAAATGAGCGTCTCCATTGATAATGGTGATGGCGCGATGATTTAGATTAATATCCACCGAAATTTTACTGCTGGCGTTAAGAGTAACCTCACTGCCATCGGTTAATATAAACGTTTGTTGCTGGGCTATAGCCGTTTGATAATAAGCGGGTGACGAATCTTCCTGCAAAGATAATAAGCTAATAGCCAGACAAAAAATCGCGGCAACAGCGGCTAAGCTCGATTTTCGAAACGCTATGCGTGCCATCAAGCTATGGCGTTTTTTTGCTAATAGAGAACTATTTTGTAGGGTCGATATTTGTCCTAGTGCCTGCCATTGTCGCTGCAATTTGTAATAAGTTTGTTGGTGTAACGGTGATTGATTCAACCAATGCAATAACTCATCTTGCTGTACAAAACTCTCTTGGTTTTGCCTAACTAACCACAGCGCCGCTTGTTGTTTTATTACTGAAAGATTATCGTTCATTTTGTTCATGCTCCTGCACTATTTCACTGCACAATAAAAGAGAAGCTGCTAGGTTTTTTTCAACCCAACTTAATGATTTCCCTTTGTTATTGGCTATTTGTTGATTGGTCCAGCCATGCACTCTGCTTAATGTTAATAGATTTTGTTTTTCAATCGGCAGTTTTGACAAGGTTTGCGCCATCAGTTCAATATAGTTTTTGTCTATGCTTTGCTGTTCAGGGTTGGCGTGATCACATTCGACAAGCGCGATATGTTGCTCTTGTCCCGTTTGAGTGGTATGACCGGGTTTACGACTGTTATCAATAATGAGATTTCTAGCCATGCTAATAAGATAGCTTTTTGAATTAGTCAGCTCTTTTTTTTGAGATAAGTGATGCAGTTTTAAATACAGATCTTGCAATAGATCTTCGGTCAACTCCTGACACCTAACCTTACTTTTGATATAGCTGAAAAGATTTTTGTATTCCTTTTGAAACAATACTAGCGCATGAGATTTTGAGGCAGGCATAAATAGGGCACTTAACATTACTTTTCGACAATGATAATCATTATCGTTTTAACGTCAATAGTAGATTGATAGATTGTTCTAAAATTGCAGGCTAGTCGATATAGTGAGCTTCGATATAGTTGTTTTCGACATTTAGTCGCTCAATATTGGTGATAATAAATGAAAACGTGAATTAACAAATCAATAGTTAACTCACGCCTGAACCGTCTTTAATGGCGCTAATCACTAGCACGGATAAATTTTTGATAACTAGCACGCTCAATCTCAACAATTTCAATCGTCACCGAATCGGCAACGTTGGAGAATTGTTGCAACTGAGTAATGATTAGTGCTGACAGCTGTGTTCGTTGCGTTATTGTTCGTCCTGACAAGATTTTGCAGGTGACATGAATAAACGATTGTTTACTAGGGCCCGCTTGATAATGCGTATAACTGATGGTGCGCAGTTTAATGTCGTGATCTTCAAATAGCGCAGATTTAAGCGCCCCTTGATAAACCGCATTCATTAACGCTTGCTCATCAATTCCTGCGCTGTGTTCAATAATGCAATGTGGCATTTGTTTTTATTCCTTATTAGAACAGGCTTTGTTCTAGGTTTATTAACTTTAGTTTTAAGCCCAAACCACCACCGTACGCTATGAGCTCGCCGCGATCACTCAAAATACGATGACACGGCACTATTAAGGCCAAGGTATTATTACTATTAGCACTGGCTATTTTGGGAATGTTGTCGCAATTGAGTTGCGCCGCTAAGTTACTATAAGTTGAAGTGGTGCCATAAGGCACTTGAATTAAGGCTTGCCAGACTTTCTTATCAAAATCATTTGCGACCATTAATAACGGCAGATCAAACGTTTGACGTTGTGACATCAAATATTGCTCTATTTGCAGTCGTGTACGGCGCAATAATGCATTGTCTTGCAATACAAAAGTAGCATTGAGTCGTTGCTGTAATTTTTGATCTAAACTGTCGCGCATTTTTCGATAACGATAGTCGAGTAAACATAGCTTATTTTGATAGCTACCGATGATTAAATCGGCGTAAGGGGTTTTAAAAAATTGAATATCTATTGAAGGCATGGCACTGCTTTTTACGATGAAATATAGCACCGCAAGAGAGCGGTGCCATAAGACGTATTATTGCTACTTAATCACAGCCGCAATAGATTGCGCCAAATATTGAACATTGGTTTTGCTAATGCCAGCAATGCTGATACGACTCGAGCCAACCATGTAGATGCTGTACTCCTTAGCCAAAGTTTCAACTTGCTCCTTGTCGATGCCCAAGAATGAGAACATGCCAGACTGACGGGTAATAAAGCTAAAGTCACGTGTCACGCCCGCGTCTTTTAACGCGTCAACTAATAACTGACGGTTAGTGGCGATGCGCTCACGCATACCCGCCAATTCCTGATGCCATTGAGCTGTTAGCTCGTCACTGGTTAATATAGTGCTAACTAATGCCGCACCGTGTGCTGGAGGCATTGAGTAGATGCTACGCACGACGGCTAGTAAAACCGAGTTTGCGATATCGGCCGTTGCGCTGTCTTTAGCGATTAAGGTAAAACCGCCAATACGTTCACGATATAAGCCAAAGTTCTTTGAGCAAGAGGTACACAATAATACTTCGTCAAGCTCTTGAGCCATTAAACGTGGACCATAAGCATCTTCGTCTAAGCCAAGGCCAAAACCTTGATACGCCATATCGATCAACGGAATGAAACCGTTCTTTTTCGCCAGAGCGGTGACTTGTTGCCATTGCTCTTTGGTTAAATCCATGCCACTTGGGTTATGACAACAAGCGTGCAATAACACCACGTCACCAGCTGGCACAGTAGCTAAGGTTGCTAACATGCCGTCAAAGTCTAGGCTTTTGTTTTGGTAATCGTAATATGGGTATTCTTTAATGGTTAGACCCGCTGCGCTGAACAAGCCATTGTGGTTAGCCCACGTTGGGTTGCTTAACCAAATGGTCGCGTTACTTTTGCATTTTTTAATAAATTCGCCAGCAACGCGCAGTGCGCCGGTGCCACCAGGGGTAGAGATAGTGCGGGTACGATTGTCTAAAATAACTTGATGCTGACCAAATACTAATTGAGTAATCGCGGTATTGAATTCTGGTTCGCCGGCTGGGCCAATATAAATCTTTGATAATTCATTATCGGTACGCGTTTGCTCGGCTGTTTTAACACAGGCAAGAATAGGGGTGTGACCAGCGTCATCTTTAAATACGCCAACACCTAAGTCAATTTTATTGACGTTGTTATCTTGGCTATACGCTTTTAATAAACCCAATATTGGATCCGCTGGTAACGGTGATAATTGCTCTAACATGATAAATTCCCAGAAAATTGCACGATGGTTTGAAGCCCTTAATTTAACCTAGTTTAGCGGCGCTGCAAATAGACAATTGGCAATATTTGGTAATAAATAATTCGAAAAGGTGTTAAATAATATTAATTGAGGTTTTAACCGGATGTTAGATCAAAAAACTCGGCATAAGCCGAGTTTTTTCAGGTGCATATTTTTCGTTGTCTAGGGTTTAGATATCGATAACGTCAAAATCAACCAAAGTATCAACCTCTGCCGCATAATCAACGCCGTCTACTTCAAAACCAAACAATCGTAAGAATGATTGCTTGTAATAGGCGTAATCAGTCATCTCAAACAGATTTTCAGTGGTCACGTTTGGCCACATTTCCACACATTTTTGTTGAATGTCGTCGCGTAATTCCCAATCATCTAGACGGAAACGATTTTTGTCATCAAGTGCAATAGTATCTTCGCCGCTGTAAAGCTTGCTGCTAAACAATCGATAGACTTGATCCATACAGCCTTCATGGACGTTTTGCTCTTTCATCACCTTAAATACCATGGCCAAATATAATGGCATCACAGGAATCGCAGAGCTAGCTTGTGTCACCACACTTTTAAGCACAGCAACGTTGGCTTGGCCGCCACTTTTCGCTAGTTTTTCATTAAGTGCAGTTGCCGCGCGGTCTAAATCAATTTTAGCTTGACCCAATGCGCCGTTCCAATATATTGGCCACGTTAACTCGGTGCCAATATAGCTATAAGCGACGGTTTTACACGTATCGCTTAATACACCAGCGTCATGCAATGCGTTGACCCAAAGCTCCCAGTCTTCGCCGCCCATTACCGTGGTGGTGTCGGTAATTTCTTGCTCGGTGGCTGGCTCAATCGACGCTTCAAAAATGACATCTTTGTTGGTATCTATAGCCGTAGTGGTATAGGTTTCACCAATAGGTTTTAATACCGAGCGGATCACTTCACCGCTATCTGGCATTTTACGAACCGGCGCCGCTAACGAGTAAACAATTAAATCAATTTGCCCTAAATCTTGCTTGATGGTTTCAATAACTTTTGCTTTCGCATCATGAGAAAATGCATCACCATTAAAGCTTTTTGCATATAAACCCGCTTCATGCGCTGCTTTATCAAAGGCTGCTGCGTTGTAATAACCAGCCGTGCCCGTTTTACGCTCAGTTGGCGCTTTTTCAAAGAATACACCAATGGTGCTTGCGCCGCCGCCAAATGCCGCACTAATGCGTGAAGGCATGCCGTAACCACTTGATGAACCAATGATTAAGACGTTTTTAGGTGCGTCTTTTAATTTAGGCTGTGCTTTAGTGAAAGCGATTTGTTCTAAGATGTTGGCTGTACAGCCAACTGGATGAGCAGTGGTACAGATAAAACCACGTGTTTTAGGCTTAATAATCATTAATATAACTCGCTAGTTGTCATTTTATTTTTCAATTGACCATACTATACAGCAATTTTTCGTGGCGCTGCTCTGATTAGTTGGCAGCACTTGTGATTGCTGATGGCTGTAGTAATATCGGCACACTACTTATTTGGGGTTATTACTTATGTCGTTTTCATCGTTTAATCGTATATTGTTATTAGTATTGTTATTACCCGTGATAAATGCATGTTCACCTGAAAAGGCCGCGTCTGAAATCATTCCAAGTACTACTGCTAACGTGGTCAAAGAGGCTAAGCGTCAAGTGGCAGTTAAGCCTAGTTTTATACTAGGACAAGACTTTGACATTGTGCGTGAGCAAGCGTCTGATACCTTGCAACTCACCGAGCATTTTTCTTTATATTGCATTCATTGTTATAACAGTGAAGAGCTGTTTAAGGCGCTGCAAGAAGGTATTAGCGATAAGGTAGCGTTTAATCGAATGCACGCTTTGTTTTTGCCGCAAAGCAAGCCGCAGTGGGGCAAAAATATGACGTTTGCATTTGCTGTTGCCCAACGATTATCAGTCGAAGAAGCCTTCATTGATAAGGTATTTGATGCTAATTTTGTGCAGCAACAATATGTGGGTGAAATAGCGGAAATTAGTACTGTATTTGATTCGTTAGGTATTAAACAAAAACAGCTTATTGAGCAATTAAACGATCCTAAAACATTAGCAATCGTTAAAGCTATGTCAGCGCAAGCCCGTGAAGATGACGTTAAATTCACTCCAGACTTGATTGTTAATAACAAATATCGAGTAAATTTGAAAGCGCTGCAAGGACAAGAAAATCCTACGCATCATTTAATTAAATTGGTTAATTACTTACTCACCAATCCTTAGCGATTATTTTAAACTGTTTCGGTAATGGGTTGCCTATTTTCCTCGGTAATCCAAACTTTTAAATCATCGATGCTTTTAGGTTTTGAAAATAGATACCCTTGCAAGAAATCGACTTTGTTTTTAATGAGAAACAAACGCTGTTCTTCGGTTTCAACGCCCTCAGCCGTCACCATTAAATTAAGGCTATGGGCTAAGTTAATCGTGGCAACCACGATAGACTCATCGTTATGATCAACGCCAATCGCGTTGACAAAGTACTGATCAATTTTTAAGGTGTTTAGCGGTAATTTTGACAAATAAGTCAATGAGCTGTAACCCGTGCCAAAGTCATCTATGGCAATTTTCGTCCCTAGATCACGCAGTTCGCTTAAGACTTTAATCGCATGTTCAACATCGTCCATCATGGTATATTCGGTAACTTCTAACTCTAGGCATTTTGCCGGAAGCTTTGTGTCTTCTAATACGTCTTTAATGGTTTGAACAAACGTATCGCAATTTAACTGACGAACGGAAATATTAACCGCAACCGTAGTTTCTGGCGTAATGACTTTCTCGTCAATCCACAGTTTTGTTTGTCGACAAGCCATTTCCAACATTTGCTCACCAAGTTCCACCACAAGTCCGGTTTCTTCAACCAATTCAATAAAGTCCCCAGGGTATATCAAACCCCGGGTAGGGTGTTGCCAGCGTACTAATGCTTCATAGCCAATCAGTTGATTGTTTGGTGCTATCTTGGGTTGGAAATAACAAATAAATTGTTTTTCTTTCAACGCAATAATCAATTCTTTTTCCAGTTTGTCTCGGGCTTGCACCCGTTCTTGCATTTCTGCAGAAAAGAATTGGAAGGTGTTTCGACCTGCGGCTTTTGCGTGATACATCGCCGTATCGGCCGACTTGATCAGCTCTTGAATGTCTTGCCCACCCTCAGGGAAGGTAGCAATGCCAATGCTGGCACCAATCTTTAAAATATGACCGTTAAGATTATGCTCTTGCTCGAATGATTCCAATATTTTCTTTGCCACATGACCTGCATCGTCAGAGCGGCGAATGACGGGTAAAATAATACCAAACTCATCGCCACCTAAACGCGCGACCAAATCTCCTTGACGCAAGGAGGCTTGCAAGCGTGTTGATACTGATTGTAATAATAAATCGCCAATATCGTGGCCTAGTGTATCGTTGACCTTTTTAAAATCATCCATGTCGAGCATTAGCAGCGCTAAGCTACCGTTATCACGCAAACGCTCTTGCAAGCTTCGACGTAAAAATTTATGGAATAGTGCGCGATTAGGTAGTTGGGTTAAAGAATCTTCTTGCGCTAGGCGAATGAGCTCGGTTTCTGTCCATTTACGCTCGGTAATATCTTGGAATGACAAAACACCACCAAATTCTAAGGTTGCGTTAAAACCAGAGGTTGAAAATTCTACTGGGAAATATGACTCGTCTGGACGTTTGAAAAAGTACTCAGCGTTTCGACTGTGAGTACGGTGCTTCATCGAATGTAATTTTTGAAATAAATTCCAGCTTAATGGCATTCTATCGTCGTCATTTCGAAATAAATCGATCAAATTAATATTGGTCAGTTCATCAAGAGAGGTTTCCAATAAACGTAGTGCACGTGGGTTTGCCCACGTAATAATACCGTCTTGTTTAAAGGAAATAATACCTTCAGAAATACAATCAAGAATGGTTTCATTGTGCGCGGCCATTTTCTTGTTTTGATCTAGCACTTCCTCAAGTTCTATTCGTCGAGATTCTATTTCAAGAAAAACCGACACCTTGCTTAATAAAACTGCAGGGGCTATGGGCTTGAATAAATAATCGACCGCACCAGACTGATACGCTAGAGAAACAAATTGAGGCTCTTTAGAGATGGCGGTGACAAAAATAACAGGTACGTTTTTGGTTTCTTCGTAATCCCGCATTAAACTCACGGCTTCAAACCCGTCCATGCCAGGCATTTGCACATCCATGAGGATAAGCGCAAAGTGATTTTGTATCACTTGAGACAATGCATCTTCACCTGAATTTGCACGGATCAATGTCGCGTTAAGCGGTTTTAAAGTTTGCTCTAACGCAAATAAATTAGCCGGTCGATCGTCGACCAGTAAAATCATTGGTTTTTGGGCTTGTGTTGTCAATACCATTTGATCACTACTTCCATTTCGAATTCTGTGTACTAAATGCTAACCGTTTTTTCGATAAATTTTACTACGTTCTATTATCGTTTTAAATTGCTGCCGACTTTTTGAATAATCAATGGATTCATGACTGCCTAAACATAAATATCCAAGAGGTGCCATGCTATCGTGAAACAATGAAAAGACTCTGTCTTGTAGTTGCCTCCCAAAATAGATTAGAACATTTCTGCACAAAATGAGGTTAAATTGCCCAAACACGTTATCCGTTGCTAAATTATGTCGCGCAAAGGTTACATTTTTAGTTAACCGTTCTACCATCTTTATATTGTTATCGTGAGCGTCGTAATAATCAGAAAATGATGATTTACCCCCCGCACGATAATAATTTTCTGTATATAATTTCATTTTTTCTAACGCGAAAATACCGGTTCGTGCTTTGTCTAAAGTTTGTCCATTGAAGTCCGTTGCAAATATCTTACATTTATCCGCAATGCCTTCCTCTTCCAGCATAATAGCCATCGAGTATACTTCTTCACCCGTTGCACACCCTGCATGCCAAATATTAACCCTGGGGTAGGTTTCCAGTAGCGGTATAATTTTTTCGCGTAGCGCCTTAAAAAACTCTGGATCGCGGAACATTTCTGTCACTGGTACTGATACGGTATTAAGTAAGCTTTCAAAAAAGGCTTCATCACGAATTATCGGACCAATTATATCGGTTAGACAATTCAACTCTAGTTTACCCACATGATGTAACAAGCGGCGTTTTAATGAGCTTTGTGCATAAAATTCAAAACAATGCCCATAACGTAACTTAATCGCGCTTTGTACAAGTTTGAATTCAATATCTTCAATCTCATTATTTGTTTGCATTTCAGATAATACTGATGATTCTGTCATTATGTGATTACCTAAGCCAGCTCTTGATACAACCACACACGCATCATGGCCACTAGTTTATCGATGTCTACGGGTTTAGTGAGGTAATCACTAGCTCCCGCTTCAACACAGCGTCGTCTGTCTTCCTGCATGGCTTTAGCCGTTAACGCAATAATCGGCAATGTTTTGTATTTCTCTTGTGCACGAATTTTTCGCATAGCCTCATGACCATCCATGACAGGCATCATAATATCCATTAAGACAATATTGATGTCGTCATTTTGTTCGAGCTTATCGAGTGCCATTTTTCCATTCTCGGCTAAGACAACGTTCATGCCGTGTTTTTTAAGTACTTTTGATAACGCAAAGGTATTACGTAAATCATCGTCTACCAGCAATACCTTACAATCTTCGAACGTTAGATCGTTCGATGGTATATTTTCTTCTTCATTCGCCGTTTTTATCGGCAGTGGCGTTGGTGATGCTGTTAACATGCCAGCTAATGGTGAAGACGACAGGTCCGAACCATTTACTGGTGTATCGCCAGCACTATGCAATAAACCTAAATTAATGTTTGAAAGAAACAAAATAATTTCATCATGTAAGCGCTGCGCAGAATGTGTGCCATGAATAATCACTTGGCAACCATATTTTTCTAAGATGATGGCTTGCTCGTTAGTCGGCGTTTCATCAAGCATTAAAATGATTTGACTGGCAATGTCTCTCGCATGTTGTTCATGCTCTCGCAGCCAGGCTTCGCACGTTGGGGTTAACTGGCGACATTTTAAAATAATGCTCGCCACATGGTAGGGGGTATTGCCAATGTTATGCGATAACTCGTCAAAGGTATTAACCCTAACCACGTCAATAGGTTGCTTATCTAAGTATGAAAAATCTATATCGGTCACCGATAATTCATCTTCAAACACCATGACTTGTTGTCTAATGCTACCGTCGTGGTGATGTATCGGCGCTTGAATTAAATTTTCTAATAAATTGTCGATTTCTTGTTTGTTTATCGGCTTTTGATGAAACGCTGCTGCACCCTTTTGGGTCATTTCATTGGTTTTATCATGACCAGAAATGATATGAATGGGAATGTTTTTAATTCGTGGGTCTTGTTTGATAATATCAAGCGCATCTGCACCCGACATATCAGGCAGCCCTAAGTCTAAAATGACACCACATGGTAGATAGTCATTGACTAGCGCTAAGCCTTTTTTTGCCGTATCAGCGAGCAAGCACTTAAAACCAGACTTGCTGGCAATGCCTGACAACACTTTGGCAAAAGCGATATCATCTTCGATGATGACCAATACTTTGTCGGTCGGAGATACGTCATACTCGAGATTGTTTCTATTGGGCTCATTTTCTTGTTCTGTCTCTGCATTGACAGGAGGCACATTATTGAGGTTATTGCTGGTTGATTGTTGCTCTACTAACATCGCCATCTCGCCAATTGAATTGTCAACGTCAACGGATTGCCCGTTTAACTCTTCGTCTATGGAGTCCGACTCGACTAATGGTAAATAAATACTAAAGGTGCTACCTACATTTTCTTCACTGGTAACAAAAATTTCACCATCAATTAAGTCAGCCAAGTGACGAGAAATGGTCAGGCCTAATCCAGTGCCGCCATATTTACGACTGGTTGAACCGTCGGCTTGCTGGAACGCTTCGAATATTTCCTGTTGCTTAGCAGGTGAAATACCAATGCCGCTATCGGTGACTGATATTGACAATATAGACGCTTTAGCGGAAGGATCAGCGACATTGTTGACTAACTGAGCTTTAAGTGTCACCGCGCCATTGTCGGTAAACTTCATTGCATTAGATAATAAGTTTTTAAGAATTTGCAGAGTCTTTTGCACATCAAGCTCTATGTTATGTGGAATGTCGTGGGCAATGTCGACCACAAAATCTAGGCCTTTATCGTTGGCTATCGCGTTGAATTGACCGCGTAAATCATTGCCTATATCACGAATATCATACGACTCATAAAGCGTATCCATTTTGCCCGCTTCGATTTTTGACAAATCCAAAATGTCATTGATTAACGACAATAGCTCTTGTCCGCTATTGTGAATTACCTTTGCCGATTCTACTTGATCTTCGTCCAAATTTTCTTCGTCGTTATCATATAATATGCGGGATAATATCAGCATCGAGTTAAGCGGGGTACGTAGTTCGTGTGACATGTTGGCTAAAAACTCTGATTTATATTGGCTGGCTGCTTCGAGTTCATCAGCCTTTTTCTCAATTTCTCTGCTTGATTGCTCAATCAATGTGTTCTTCGTTTCGATAGCGGCCTTTTGTTGTTCTAACGAGGCTGTTTTTTGCTTTAGGGCTTCATTAGTATTTAATAGTTTTTGAGATTGCTGTTCTAACGCTTTTTGCGAGTTAGCCAATTGACTTGATCGCTGCTCCACTTCGTCGTTAATTGCTCGAAGTTCTTCTTCTCTAACTTGTAATTCTTCCATTTGTTGCTGAGATTGGTCTAACAACGTTTGTAATTTTTGGTGTGATTCAGAAACAGCTAAAGCAGTCGCTACCGACTCACTAATTGAATCAAGAAATGCGAAACTTTGAGCATGGCATTCGTCTAACCAACCTAATTCAATAACGCCCAATACAACGTCTTCTTTCATGATTGGATAAATAATTAAATGACTAGGGGCTACTTTGCCCAAACTAGAGCTAATAGGGATGTAGTCTTTTGGCACATCAGTGATCGTTATAACTTCTTTAGATATGGCGGCTTGGCCCACTAATCCATCACCAAAGGTGATGCTTTGTCCCTCAGCATTTGGTACATAGGCGTAACCGCCGGCTAATTCCAAATTATGCTCTTTAACAATATATAAAGTGCCAATTTTGGCATTGAGATAATTGGAGACAAAACCAACAATATTGTCCGCTAAATCTGTACTAATTTGATTACCACGCATGGTGACCGATAAACCTTCAATGCCTTGCTGTAGCCATAGATTGCTTTCGCTATCTTTAAATGTTTTGGTAATATTGGCCGACATTTCGTTGATAGCCGATGCCAACTGACCTAATTCATCGTTAGATTGAATGTCAATGTGTTGATCCAGGTCGCCTTGAGCAATGGCTTTGGTGCTATTGACCATTTCAACAATGGGGCGAGTAAAGCGAGACGACCACCAACAAGCGAACACAATAAATGGGAGGCCGACAA
>JABSRV010000120.1 GCA_013214905.1 Psychrobium sp.
CTTGGTGTGCCATCTCACGACCACGGAAACGCAGTGTAACTTTCACTTTGTTTCCGTCTTCGATAAAGCGATTCAGGTTGCGTAGTTTTACCTGATAATCGCCTTCATCAGTTCCAGGGCGGAATTTTATTTCCTTTAACTGGACCTGCTTATTTTTTTGGCGCTGCTCTTTATCTTTTTTCGATTTCTCGAAAATGTATTTACCATAGTCCATAACACGACAGACAGGAGGCTCGGCATTTGGACTGATTTCTACTAGATCCAAGTTAGCTTCTTCTGCAGAAGCCATTGCTTCACGAAGTGTCACAATACCAACAGGCGTGCCCGTTGCATCGGTTAAACGAACTTCATTTGCGGTGATTTCACCGTTTATTTGGTGCAAATTCTTTTTTTGCACTTGTCCTCTTCTTGCGCCTTTAATCGGTTATTCCTCCAGTTGCTTAAGACTACGGCTGTTAATCTCTTGTTGTAAGGTCTCGAGGAACGACTCTATCGTCATTTTCCCTAAATCGACACCACTACGAGTTCGAACAGCGATTTCTTTTGCGTCTACCTCTTTATCGCCAATGACGATTTGGTACGGTACACGCTTTAAAGTATGCTCACGGATTTTAAAGCCTATCTTCTCATTTCTCAAGTCCGATTTGGCTCTAATTCCAAAAGATTTCAATTTATTTACGATTTCTGTGACATATTCACTCTGTTTATCGGTAATGTTCATCACAACCACTTGAGTTGGTGATAACCACGTCGGGAATTTACCCGCGTATTCTTCAATAAGAATACCGATGAAACGTTCCAAGGAGCCTAATATTGCTCTATGGATCATGACAGGCGTATGTCGTTCATTGTCTTCAGCAACAAATGACGCGTCTAGACGCTCAGGCATCGAGAAATCGAGTTGGATTGTACCACATTGCCACGCACGACCTAAACAATCATGCAAAGTAAATTCAATTTTAGGTCCATAAAAGGCACCTTCACCTGGCAAGATGTCATAATCAAGGCCATTTAGCTCTAATGCTTCTTTTAATGATGCTTCAGATGTGTCCCAAACTTCATCACTGCCAACGCGCTCGTCTGGTCGAGTTGATAGTTTAATGGCGATATCTTGGAAACCAAATGTCTTATAACAATCAAAAACCATCTTAATGCACGAGGTAACCTCGGCTAACATTTGATCTTGAGTACAAAATATATGTGCGTCATCTTGAGTAAAGGCACGCACGCGCATTAAACCGTGCAAGGCACCCGATGGTTCATTACGGTGACACGAACCAAATTCTGCCATACGTAATGGTAAATCACGATAAGACTTTAGCCCTTGATTAAATATTTGCACATGACCAGGACAATTCATTGGTTTAATCGCGTAATCACGATTTTCACTGCTGGTAGTGAACATTGCGTCACCATACTTATCCCAGTGACCTGATTTTTCCCACATTGAACGATCCATAATTTGTGGACCTTTCACTTCTTGGTAGTCATATTCGGTTAACTTTTCGCGAATAAAGTTTTCAAGCTCACGAAAAATAGTCCAACCATCATTATGCCAAAAGACCATACCCGGTGCTTCTTCTTGCATATGGTACAAATCAAGCTGCTTACCAATGCGGCGGTGATCGCGTTTCTCAGCTTCTTCAAGACGCTTTAAGTACGCTTTAAGTGCTTTTTTATCCGCCCATGCCGTGCCATAAACACGCTGCAACATTTTATTTTTAGAATCGCCGCGCCAATAAGCTCCAGCCACCTTCATGATTTTGAAATGCTGACAATGACGCATGTTAGCCACGTGTGGACCACGACACATATCAACGTATTCTTCATGGTAATACAAACCAGGAGTAGCATCAGCATCGATACCATCAATAATTTCTAATTTGTAGCTTTCGCCGCGTTCTTCAAACACTGCGCGAGCTTCACTTAATGTGACCTTTTTACGTACCACGTTATAACTTGTTTTGGCTAATTTAAGCATGTGCTTTTCTAGCGTCACAAGATCGTCCGCGGTTAAGGTATGTTCCATATCGATATCATAGTAAAAACCATTATCGATAGTTGGACCAATCGCCATTTTAGCGTCTGGCCAAAGTTGTTTCACTGCATGACCAATAAGGTGAGCACATGAGTGACGAATAATTTCTAAGCCGTCGTCATCTCTTGCGGTAATAATCGCAATGGTCGCATCTTCGGTGATCATTTCACAAGCGTCAACGCGCTCGCCATTGATACGTCCTGCCACACAGGCTTTTGCTAAACCAGGGCCAATATCATTAGCCACGTCCATAATCGATACAGCGTTTTCAAAAGAGCGCTGACTGCCGTCTGGCAACGTAATAGTTACTGAATTACTCATCTATCTTATTCGTCCTTAACAGTGGTGACCTATACGCAAGATCACTTGTATAAAATTTATTTTAATTTAAAGCCGCACAATCTATTGAGGCGACTACTATCGAATCCCATATAACCTTCATACGTAGAAGCTTATTTTGGGGCGACAATTCTACCCTATTGCTTTAATCGCAACAATAACTAAATCAAACGACATCTTGCTTGTTATTGCTGTCTATCAAACTTGTATAAGCAACATAACCAAATAGACCAATGCTGGCAATCAACACTAGTACAAGGGGCAATAGTTCTAGATACTCCACCTCAAAAGGCGCGCTGACATGATCTAACAACCAAAGGCTCAAAAAAAGTACATAGGACTAGTGCCTATAGATATTTCCTTGCGCCACAACATTTCGTCATGATTGAAACGAATCTTTCCATCACTATCGATTTCGGAAAATCGAAACGTTTGTATTTCTGACCTTATAATCTCGCCACCGCAACTTAACGTCACCTGATATTCTAAATCCATTGCAGATACGACCTCACAATCAATCAAAAGATCATGCTCTGCAACGTGAAAGTGATGGCTATTCTTGCGACTCCATTTGATTGCACTATGAACGGTCTGCCCATCGATGAGCACTGACTCTCGCCCCCAAGCATCGATGGTAAAGATGATATTATTGGTCTCGTATTCAAATTCGAAAGTTAACATGATTATTCCTTATCTTTATCATTTCTATATTCGAGAATATCGCCGGGTTGGCAATCTAAATACTCACAAATAGCGTCTAAGGTACTAAAACGAATCGCCTTTGCCCTGCCCGCTTTTAATACACTTAGATTTTTCGCCGTAATACCAACCGCTTCGGCTAAGACATTAAGCTTAATTTTTCGCTGCGCCAATACCACGTCTAAATTTACAATAAGCGTCATAATTACACCGTTAAGCTATGTTCGTCATCGATATTACGGGCAATTTTACTGACCGCCGCGGATAAATGAAGCGCATAAGAAACCACAACTAAAGTCATATTAACGTGAGAAAAATAACTTATCAGGCCAACCTGACCCGTTATCTCTTTATTGCTAGATAAATATTCAAAGAAAGCAAAACAACCAGTCTCAATGACTAAGCCAAATAGCAGACCAAACGGCGCTTCAGCTACACCGGCAACGCCTTTTTTAATAATGATGTATAAATGCGAATAGCAACCCGAACGCCGCGTACAGGCACAAGGCACCAAGCCAAAACTTGGCTTTACGTTGCTGACTATGACAAAACTTTTGAAATGCAATCATAATGACTCCTTAGTTAGATGACTTAACTACAGAGCGTAATGAATCACTTATCAATACAAAAGTATCGATAAACGGTAAAGTACTACTGATACTTACGCACCACCGACTGTACACTTAAATTACAGGCACATTTCATCGCAGGAGATGTATGAACTCCTCTCCCCCACGGGGAGTACGGTAAAAAGTGAAAGTTATCACTCAAATCAATTTTTACGCGGAGTCCACACTATGAAAGAATGTAACGTAATTACTATCGATTTAGCAAAAGATATTTTCCAAGTATGTATCCTGACCTCACATGGAAAAGTAATATTCAATTAGGCAATGAGCAGAGCAAAACTAATTAGTTGGCGACCTAAGCAGAAGCTTTCTCTTGTTGCAATCGAAAACTGTGGTGGTACGCATTACTGGGCACGATTAGCACAGTATTTAGAGCATGAAGTGATGCCTATTCCGCCTAGACAAGTCAAGCCATTTAGGACGGGTCAAAAAACAGATTCCAATGATGCGATCGCTGTTGCAAGTCGATCGCCTAATAGTAAGCCAGCAAGAATATTATCCGCTGAGCAGCAAGGCACACAATCAGTTGGGAGCATACGAGAACATCTTGGTAAACAAAAGCTACAGCTATCGAATCAAATGCGTGGGCTGCTGGAGTTTGGCCTTGTCATTAACAAAAGCATTAAAGAACGCATCCCTGAGATTTTAGAGGATGCTGACGACGAATTGTCCGCTCCAATGCGTAAGAGTTTATTTCAAATGATGGCACTTTATTATCGGTTGGAGGATGATTTCGAGGCGATGGATAAAGAGCTTATACAATTGAGTAAAAGTGATAATGATTGCCAGAGATTGATGAAACTTGAAGGCGTTGGACCTATAACGTCAATTAAATTAAAAAGTCAGATAGGGCATGGGGAGTATTTCAATAGCGGTAGGCAAGCTGTCGCTTGTATCGGGCTAACACCGAAACAGCATAGTAGTGTTAGTAAAGTGAATATTGGCTCGGTGGGGAAAAACTCATGTGATAAACCACTACGCAGTAGTATATTTTTAGGGCGAGATCTGTGGTATCCAAACTAAAACATCGACCTGCAAACAAAACGGCACGAACTGCCTATGCATTATTAAAAACAATACTGAATATACGCCAATATTAATAACAGCATAAAACAAAGTTTAAGAAAAATATTGTACCCAAGAAGATCTTAAAAACGGTTAGACCAACCTTCAAAAGCCTGTAATGTGCTCTGAACAGTTTTTCAATGTCGCGCAGGAGGATAGGCCTGAAGGTGCGACCACTTTAAAGTGGTCGGGATAGCCTCCCACTCAGAGCCCGTATATAAGCACGCATCTAATATTTTTTGATGTTTTCCCTTGTACAATACGAGGAGTCCATATAAGCATGATGAAAGACGGCTTCAGCCGGCCCGCAGGATGACTGACAGGGATGTCAGGCACAAAAAAGGCCGTGTCTTTCTTTGAAAAGAAAGACACGGCCTATTGGTTTTCATTTAACGTAGTCGGTTAATTGCTCTTTTTGAGTATTTTATCCAATTTCGCTTGTTCTGTAACGTTGAGCGTTTGCTCGTTAATATCAATCTCACTGCTTTGTCCTCGTTTTCTGCGTTGTCTTACAACGACGATGATTAATATCAATAACCCTAACGCCGCAAAACCAAATGGACCAAGCCAAAGGAAGTAGGTCACTTTATCAAACTTAGGTTTATACAATACGTAGTCACCGTATCTCATGACCATGTATTCTATAATTTGCTCGTCGCTGCGCCCTTCTTCTATTAAGCGATGTAACTGCCTACGCAGATCTTGAGAAATGATTGAATTGGAATCTGCCAAGTTTTGATTCTGACATTTAGGACAGCGTAGTATTTTGGCCATGTCCTGAAATCTTATCTGGTACTCCGGCTTACTAAAGCTATAAGTATCAACCGAGCTGGCATTAGCATCATGACCAACAAGTAATAGTACTGAAAATATGATGGCAGCAATATATTTCACAATGCTTTCTCCTGTGCTATCTCTTGCTTAATGGTGGCTATTAACGGCATGAATTTCACCTGCCATGAGTTAGTATCAATAATACCCGCATAGCGCATGCGTATAATACCTTGATGATCAATCAAAAATGTTTCTGGTGCGCCATAAACGCCAAGATTGACACCAAGATCGCCGTTAACGTCAAATATGCTAAATTGATATGGGTCTTTATAATCTTGTAACCATTTACTTGAATCTTCAATAGTATCTCGATAATTGACGCCATAAATTGGCACACCACTTTTAGAGATATCTAATAAATAGGGATGCTCAATTTTGCAACCCGCGCACCACGTCGCCCACACATTCAATAGATAAAAATCACCTTTTAAGTCAGCTTTGGTGACCACTCTGTCACCTTGCCTGACGGTAAGTAATTTAAACGCTGGAACAGGCTGTCCTTCCAATGCCGATGGCATCGCTTGAGGATTTAAAAATAGCCCCTTATAAAGAAAGACTCCCAATACTATAAATAGCAGTAACGGCAAAAATAATACAAAGCGTTTCATGAGTTTGTTCCTTAGACGTTGATGGTATTAGCGCTATCAATTTGTTGTGTTTCTGTCGCTGTCTTTTTGGCGCGATAACGGCGATCTGTCATACACATAAAACCACCAAATGCGATCAATGCAGCCGCGATCCACAATAAATTAATAAAGGGCTTAACATAAACTCGTACCGCCCATGCTTCATTGTCGAGTGGATCACCAAGGGCAATAAATAGGTCACGTGTAATAGTGCTATCGATACCAGCTTCTGTCATGCCCATGGTCTGGACTAAGTAGTTTCGACGTTCAGGTTGTAAGAAAGCAACTTCGTTGCCCGCTTCAAACACTCTAAATTGACCTTGCTTGGCACTATAATTTGGTCCTTTAACATCTTTCATGCCTTCAAAGACAAATTCATAACCACTAAGCTCTACTTTAGAACCAACGTCCATGCGTACATCTAATTGTGTTTCATAGTATGAAACCATAGTGACACCGACGATTGCCACAGCCATGCCCATGTGCGCGACGACCATACCCCAATAACTTTGCGTAGGTCTTGAAAAATCCATGCGGCCATCACTATTAGAAATATTGTTTTTTGCATTTTTTAACGTTGCTGTCACTAACCAAAAGGCCAAGCCCATGCCAACAGCTACCCACCCTATAAATTCACCGCCATATAACAATGGAAATGCAAGGCCAAATCCAATACTCGCTAAGGCGATTAAGCCAAGTTCTTTGCGAAATGTGCCCGACTTATTCTTTTTCCAACGGATCACTGGCGCAATGCCCATCAGCACCACTAGCCCAGCAATAATTGGGGTAAATACGGCGTTATAATACGGAGGACCAACCGATATTTTACCCATGCCTAATGCGTCGACTAATAATGGGTATAAGGTGCCCAATAAAACAGTCGCTGTTGCGGTAACCAAACCTATGTTACCAGCTAGGATAAATGTTTCTTTTGAATAAAATTCAAATTTTGAGGTGCCTTGCAACGCACTTGCTCTAAAGGCAAATAAGGTCAACGAACCTACAATGACGATGCACAGCAACATCAATATGAACATGCCTCGCTCAGGATCTGACGCAAATGAATGCACCGAATTTATAACCCCTGAGCGTACTAAAAATGTGCCTAATAGGCTTAGCGAAAATGCGCTAATGGCTAACAACACGGTCCAGTTTCTGAATGCGCCGCGCTGCTCGGTGACCGACAATGCATGAATAAGTGCCGTGCCAACAATCCACGGCATAAATGAGGCATTCTCTACCGGATCCCAAAACCACCAACCGCCCCAGCCAAGTTCGTAATATGCCCACCAGCTGCCTAGTGCGATGCCTATAGTTAAGAATGACCAAGCGGCCAAGGTCCACGGACGTGTCCAGCGTGCCCAAGCAGCATCCATTCTGCCAGTCATTAATGCGGCAATAGCAAAGGCGAAGGCAACGGAGAAACCACTCCAACCTAAATACAACATCGGCGGATGCACAATTAAACCAATATCTTGCAGCAGCGGATTTAAATCTCGCCCTTCGCTTGGGAAATTAGGCAGTAAGCGCTCAAAAGGATTAGAGGTAAGTAAGGTAAATAACATGAATCCAACAATGACCATGCCAAGTACCGATAGCACTCGTGCGACAAAGGCTTCGTCTAATTGCTTGCTAGACACCGCGAGTGCGCCAGCCCAGGTGGTGAGCATTAATACCCACAACACCAGCGAGCCTTCATGCCCCCCAAATACAGCGGCCATTTTATACTGTAACGGTAGTAGCGTATTGGATTGCTTGACGATGTATAACACGGAGAAATCGTCATTAATAAAACTAACGGTCAACAATACATAACTTAGCAATGTAAAAAAGAACGCACCAAATGTTAATGGCCGCGCATATCTTACTAAGTTTAGGTTATTGCTAGCAACACCAACTAAAGGAATAACACTCAAGCAAATAGCGAACGCAAGTCCAACTATCAGCGCAAAGTTACCGAGTTCGGGGATCATGAAACTACCTCTTCTAATACTGATTAAATGCTATAAAACTAACTCAACAGCGCGGCATTTCATTACGTTAAATAACAATAGTTCGCTGCAGTTTTACCATGCATTGCCTAAAAGCGCCCACATAATACCCCATTTAAAGCGGCAAATCCTAGATACAGCTTAGTTATGTGAGCTATTTAATCGTAACAAAGCATTCGGTCTGCCCCGCGCTGCGTTAATTTGTAGATTAGCAGACAACATCGCCATCTTTTACTCAATTTTAGCCTATTTCACTACCGAAGCTGCCAAAATAACGTACAATCGACCTCAAATTTTTACCCTATCTATTACGTATCGAGGCCCCATGACCACATTAAACCTTTGGATTGCAATCAGCGCTATCTTGGCCATTGCATTAATCTTTGTATGGTGGCCACATGTTCGACGTATTAAAGACAATAAAATAGTGACCGATAGTCGCTCGACATCTAATACGCAAAGTTATCAACAAACGCTAGCGAAACTAGAACAGCAATTTGAGTTAAGCCACATCACCCAGCAAGAGTTCGATACCCTAAAAACGGAATTAGCCAGAAAATTAATTCAAGATGAAGCCACGCAAGACGCCACACTTAAGATCGGTAAAAAGCATATTGCAGTGCCGCTCTTATTAAGCGTGGTGATAATTGGTTTGACTATAGGTTTATATTTACGCATTGGTGCGGTGCAAGAACTAGAACAGAGCATTATTGCTAATAATACGGCGCAGCAAACACGTGCTACTCAGCAACAACAAATTGAAAGTATCTTGCAGAATATGGCAAAAAAAGTTACTGACAATCCTAAGGATACTCAAGCCTTATTTAGCTTAGCGCACGCTTACAATTCAGCGAGTAAATTTGACTTGGCTATTGCAGCCTTTAATAAATTAATTGTGCTTGAGGGCGAACATGCTGAGTTTATTGGCCCGCAAGCTCAAGCCTTGTATTACAAAAACAAGCAAGTGATGAACAGCGAGATTAAAGCACTGATTGATCGTGCGTTGCAACTTGATCCAAAAGATGTCACGACCCAAGTATTGTTAGGCATGGACAGCTTTGTTAATTCTAGTTACGCCGATGCTATCGTGACCTGGCAGCAAGTGCTCAATAATAATCGTCCGGGCACGGATCACGTCGCATTGGGAAATGCCATTGCGCAGGCAAAGGAGCGATTAACCCTTACCGGTGAAGCATTACCAGAAATGCCAGTGGCGCTAAGCTCTGCTAAAATTTCATTACGAGTGAGCATAAGCAGTGAGCTAGCGGATCAGTTTAGTCCTGAACAAACCGTCTTTATTTATGCCATTCCGGTTGAAGGTGCGCGCATGCCACTGGCTGCACTTAAGTTGACAGCAAAAGAACTGCCGATGGATGTTGTATTAGACGACTCATTAGCGATGACCCCTATGGCCAAGATTAGTGATCATAAAACAGTGCAGTTGTTTGCGATTATTTCAAAATCAGGTAGCGCGGGTATTAAAGCGGGTGACTTAAAAGGGCTTATTGAGCAAGCAACACTTGATAACAAACAGCCTTATCAGCTGATAATCAATCAAGTAGTAGAATAAAATATACCCTTTACCCTTGAAATCGCAGTTTTATTAAGAAATACGCACTGCTCGCCAGACTTCCTTACATCGCAGATGTAAGGTTCTGCCTCGACCCTAT
>JABSRV010000121.1 GCA_013214905.1 Psychrobium sp.
ATGGCACCATAGTGATGAAATATACCTCAGTATTTATGTTTATTCATACTGTTTAACTATTCACTCTAGAGCATTTAGGTGATGCTTGACCGTATCGCAGGCCTTGCTTGCCCCTTTATCGTTTCAAAACTTACGCGAGAACAAAAAATACTCAATATACTGTTGAATTTCATTCAGATCTTGATAATATTAGGCCGATTTTTTCACAGAATGCCCCTACTCACAGCAAACAAATTTGCTGATGTAAAATTCAATCTTAAGGATAGAGTAATGAAGTTTTATAAGACCCTCACCTGTATTGCCATCTCCACAGCACTCGCTGCTTGTGGCTCAAGTTCGAAAAAAAATGAACCGGTGATAACCCCTGATCCCGACCCGACCCCCGTTGAAAGGGTGGTCGAAGGTATAGCTATCAAAGGTTTATTGACCAATGCCGTGGTGTCGGTATTTAAATATGTCGATAGTAAAGCCGTTGCTCTGACCGATAAAGAACTAAAAGAGGCGATAATAACCACCGATGAGACAGGTAGTTACACTATCACTCTGTTGGATTATCAGGGTCCGGTGAAGGTTGAAATCAAGCCCAGCACAGACAATAACAAACCCACCATGATGTTATGTGATGCACCGATTGGCTGCGGTGATGTCGCTTTTGGCAGCGCAATCAACCTCACCATCAGCGAACCTGACTTCACACTAAGCGCCATATCCGTTATTGGTGCCGGTGCAGAGCCTGTTAAAGTCAATATTTCAGCCGTCACTCATCTGGCGACTCAGGTTGTTGAAGCCAAAGATACTATTGACGCATCAAGCGTAAACGAGACACTCAGTGCCGTTGCGAATAGCTTAGGTATATCGGGTGATATCAATACACTCGAACCTACTAATACGAACGATGCAACCGCCGTTGCAAACGAAGACAATGAAGCTGAATTACATTATGGCCTAATCAATGCGGGTATAGCTCAAGCACTCTTTTCTGATACGGCTAGCGGCTCCATGACCGAGAAGCTTGCACAAGCGGCAAGTGATCTCGTTGCCAATGATGGTTCATTTCTAGCGATTGCCGATGGCGATGATAGTTCATTTGAATTGTCGTTAACTCAAATTCTTGAAGGCGCCGCAGCGGTCACACGACAATTAATTAAAGATCCTGCATTGGCAAGCAACACTTCATTGCTTGCAGATTTGGAGCAAGAAACTGTAGATTTGGGCCATGAAATTTTAATTAAAAAAGAAAGTGCTGACGCTGATGGTCGTATTACACCCGTCGCTGACTCCACCACCGACGGTGACGCTATCGCTAAAGGTCAGGCATTGGTTAGCGACATTCGTGTACTCGCTAACCTGTTTGATTTAACTAAGATCTCGGGACAGGACGTCGATAATAAGGGGAATAAATTTGTTGAACTAACTCGCGCGGCGAGTGACATGATCAACGCTGAAGCCAATAGCATCACTTTATTAAGTGAAATATCGATGGCAGTCGCTGACATCGCTAATGCTCATGAGCAAAATCCAAGCAAAACAAATTTCTTGCTGGAAGACTATCGTGTAGCCGATTCCACCGCCAGTGGTACTATTATTTACAACATGGCCACGCACACCTACAGTGCCGATGTAGTTGATGGTGCGACCACTGCTAAGCTACAACTAGCAGCAAAGATAGGCGACAACAACCAGTCAATCGACGTGTCGATGAGTGGAACCGTGACAGGTGCCAGCGCTACGTTTACGTTGGCTGAATCGAGCAATGTCTCGCTCGATTTTGGTCAAACGATTACCCTAGCGATGCTGCAAGACGATGAGTTCAACGTCGAGCCCGTCGGTGGAGAGCTAACCATTGATGTTCAATTGGTGCAAAAGGCCACAGACACGGTGACTAATCCAATCACCTTTGCAGGTAAAATTAGCGCTAAGCTAGTCACACTAGCCACGCCACAGATTACAGAGATCTTTAATCGAAACGGCGATCTTCGCGTCCGAATGAACGTTGAACAGTTGCTATTACCTGAAATGTTCAGTCTCTCGGGTAGTGTCAGTGACAATGACAGTGACGGCTTAAGCATTATGCTAACAGTCGCCGCACCAGATATTGCGTCTCACCAGACGGCAGGTTTTGCCATCGATGGTATTAGCTTAGCAGATTATGTAAAAGTCACCGCGTCAGATGACGGCAACACGATTACCACCACCTTTAAAGATGCCTTTACTGAAACAACAGTCTATTCGGCTGGCGAAAATCCGGGTGAATGGCAGTTCATAACGACTAGAGTGTCCGATGCCGATGGAGAAAGTTCAGCCTACAGTGAATATTTCACCATGACGGAGACACCGCTAGGTAAGGCTTATTTACTCGCCTCATATAGTAAAAACTGGGCCGATAACTTCATCTTTAGCCCTCAAGATGAGGATGGTGATGGCACGGCCGATTATTACACTGTCGATTATATTGGCAACGACGTAACCGGCGCAGATGCGAGACAGAGCGATTACCTTAATGACAACAATCAACTACTCAACCCCGATGGCTCGCTAGCGACAATCGCAAATGCTGATTACTCTAATAGCCATCAATTTGATGATATATTTAATAACTACTATGACAAGCCTTTAGATCAGATAGACACTGCGGCAGCGCTATTAGATACACTAACCATGCGGTTAGCCTTCAACGACGAGAATAAAGGTTGGATTGCCATAGAGCCAACAGCTACGCTTGGCTCCTTAGCGAACGCTGAAAGCCGCAATTTAAATGCCTTTATCGTTTACCCCACTTACCCTGAACAAGCAACTATTACCATTGCCGATAGTGGTAACAATGTTAAGCTTTCGATAAAAGACCAGCTAGTATATCAATGGACTTATACATCCAATGCTGATCTACCTGGTAATTTTACGCTGGTTCAATCGTCGCCTGACAGTTGGGGAAATATTACTGTCGTTGCAACCACGGCGAGTGTCAACTTAGATGTCCCTAAACTCACCATCGTTAACACGAGTGAATACTCGACCTATATCCACACCGAAACACCTATTGATAACAACAATGATGGCATTGCTGACACAGTCAAGATCTGTGACATTTGGAATTCTGCGGGTCAAAACGACGGAGAAGCGGATTGCTATGACAACAATATTTCAGCGCTATACAATGAACAGTATTTTGGCTCGTCTAGCTTCAATCCAATGACCCTTGATTCAGCCGTTGATGTGTTGCAATCGACCGCCTCTAACTATTGGAACGTAGGTACTTGGATTGATGATATAGGCTATCTAGCCTTCGATTTAAACCAAGCAGACTTGGCGGCGATTGATACGCTAGGGACATCTGATGCGACCCTTAGCTACGGTGCTCGATTAACCAATATCGATTCTGGTTATGGTTTGGAATCGGCCGACAACTACATCAATGCGAGCGCTAAATTAACGGTTAAGGTCATCTTAGGCGATTACAATGTCGAACTTGATGTCAGTGCGAATCGTACCGCTATCGAAGCGGCAGATGTAGCAGTCACCGCGACCTATCAAGTACCGGGCGAAGATACTCAACGTAGTTTTTCAATCAACTTTTCCACGGATAACGATGATAAAATAACGGTCACTAATAGTGAAGGCGTCACGATTATTCTTACTAAGCCCACCGACGAAACCAGTACTCAGGTAGAGCTTGGCACGGTGATGGTCGGTGACGACCAAGTGGCTAAAATAGTCTCTCGAGATGGCACTATCTTGATTATCTACAGCGATGGTTCGGTTAAATCGCTTTAAATAATCGTTAAACAGTAATAATCTAAGACCACGGTATTTATGCGAATAAGTATCGTGGTTTTTTATTCAAGGATAGATAATGCTCATCAGACACTTCGTGGTTCTCTTTGGCCTATGTAGCCCGATGCTAGCCAATGCAGTAGAAGTTCCCCACAAAAAACAACTTGAACTGCGACTAAAGTCTTTTAGTTACAGTAATATTACCACCATTAATAGTCTGCTCAATGATCGCTGGCACCAGCCACCACAAACAGACGCCACAACCGCCTTTACGTACAACGAACTAGGACTGAGTTATCGGCGTAACGATTTCCACTTTACGATTAAAAAACGCATCAGTGCTCAGGTTAAGACCAATGCCGCCACCAGTACGCTTTATTACTGGAGTAAACAAGAAATCGATAATTTATCGATACCACAGACTCAAATCGCACTCGTATTGAACACAGAACAAAGCACAGGATTACTCATTGGCTATCAAGCGCAACTGGCTAATCTTATCGTAGAGTTTGAATTAGGCTATTGGCGAGTCGAACGCCTAAGAGACTCGACACTTAACGGTACAGTGAGTGTGATAGCCGGCCAATATCGTGGACACCTGTTGATGGAAGAACATTACAGCGATAATAACTTTCTCAAGCGCCCTCATCTCGATGACTTTAAGCGCACAGGAGATGGCTTTAGCGCCAATGTGAAGCTTGAATGGGATATAACGTCTACGCTCACGCTAAGCCTTGATATAAAGGACCTGTACGCTACATACCGCATTAAAAAACATGGCTATAGCACTGGTCAAGTCAATACCAACAATACGCTAATTAATGATCAAGGATATCAGACATTTTTACCCTTTTATTCAGGCATTGAACGCAGCGATGATCATCGTTTCGATATCGAGCCTAAGAGTAAATTGGCCGTTAGCTATGCTGCCGAACTAGGTACATTTAGCGCCCACGCCTCTCGTTTATTCGAGACTAATTTTATTGAGATTGGTTATCAGTGGGCGGCGACCAATTATCAATATAGTGTGCGTATTGACGTGGAGCGATTCACCCCAACGCTTACGATGAGCAACCAAGACTGGCATATTGCATTTGGGATAGATAAATTGAACATTAACGATGCGGCTACAATTAGCTTAGATTTTAGCTATCGCTGGTAATAATCCTGACTCTACTATTAAATGTAGTGGAATATATCTTGTGTCTCTCCAATATTAATTGACCACTTTAAACTTTCAGCGCATACGGCTCTCCATTTAATTGTGGCTAACAGCCATTGCAACATCGCTATTGTTCAGGTCAAGTCCAACCGGACACTTTCTTTAGAGTCTTTTCATAACTAACTGGTGTTTATCACTGTTAGCTGAGTGCAGCCTTTCGAGGTTGTAATATCTCATGTAGGCCGCGACATCTTTTTTCATATGCAGCCTAATCGGTTGCGCTATTTTAAATATCCAATCATGCTTTAATACCAGTTGTATTAATGATGTGACCAATTTTGTAGTGAGGATAAACGGATTAGAGCAAGGCATTTATTTACATATGTAGTTATTCTACAAAGAAAATAAATAACGAAGCTATGATTCGTTTAGACCACGAAAAATGATCAAATCATTGGTGCAATTGGTATAATGTCAGCCTACGATTCCGTTGACTCAGTTGTCACACCGCTCTTAACCTTATATTGACTGACGATAACGCCTAAGCCAACAATGCCACAGGCCAAGAATTGAATATTGGTTAGGCGCTCGCCTAAAATAAACCACGCTAATAATACGGTAAACACCGGAATCAAATTCCCAAAAGCACCAGCGATGGTGACGGGTACTATAGCGATAGCATAGTTGTAACAAAGATATGCACCCAAGGTCACGACCACACCTAGATAAGCAATGGCGCCAAGTCCAACGACATCGATATGTGTTGGCCAAGGATTGGCTAACATTAACGGGAAGAAAAATATTAGGCCGACTATCGCCGGAAAAGCCGTCAAAAAGACAGCGGAATAGCGCACACTAAATCGTTTCAACAGCACACTGTAAGCCGCCGCGCAGCACATAGCCAAGAACTCTAAAAAGTTGCCCCACAAAGGATTGGGTGCATGAACATTGCTGTCACCACCAAAAGACAAAACAAGCACTCCTGAAAATGCCACCAAAAAACCCGCTAATTGGCGTTTAGTAATACGCTCGCCAAGCATGAAATAAGCAATAATGGCAATTAACAATGGCAACAAAGCCGTAATAGCGCCAGCTTGCGACGCCGACGTATTCGCCAGCGCCTTGGCTTCAAAGATAAAATAGAGACAAGGCTCTAAAAATGCCATCACCGACAATAATTTCCAATCACCTTTTTGATAACTAAATCGCATAATCTGTTTGATAAAAAACAAAAAGCAAACACCCGCGGTTAACATGCGTGCCCAAATGACAAACATCGCGTCATAACTGGCAAAGGCAAATTTAAGGGCAATAAAAGAGCTAGCCCAAAGCAGCATAGCAAGGCATAACGTAAGCATCGCACGTAAGGAAATGGACGTAGAAAGGTTGGACATATTTGATCAAATTCAAGCGTAGAAAATTGCTTTGCAGTGTAAATTAAAACCAAAGACGTGCAACCAATATTTAAATATACTTGTCATCCTTGAAACCTAAGTTTCATTAAGAAATACATCCTGTATTTCTCCAAAGGCCGTCGCAAGCGACGTTCAAAATATTTCCAGAATATTTTGTGTCGGCGGGTTCGAATCACAATCACTTAGCTTTTACTGGCTAAGGGCTCAATAACCTCAGGCGATTCGAGCCTTGACAGCTTTGGCTATACGGATGTAGGTACTCAGGTTTTGTCTGGAACTGAAAACCTGCACTGCAATTCCAATGATTTTGGGTATAGATTATCGCGCATGACTCAAACGGCAAAAAAACTTGCTACAGCGGTCAATACTTCAGCCTTATCTAGTTGTTTATCACTAGATAAACACGGATAATGACCGCCATCAATGCAACAATAATTTGAGCGTAATGGTTGAATACTTTTTATTGTTAATCGGCACGGTATTAGTTAACAATTTCGTGTTGGTTAAATTTCTCGGTCTATGTCCTTTTATGGGGGTTTCAAGCAAACTTGAATCCGCTATTGGCATGTCTATGGCGACAACATTTGTGTTAACGATTGCATCTTTGTGCAGTTATCTCGTTAATGAATATTTGTTGGTGCCATTGCAGCTTGAGTATTTACGTACCTTAAGTTTCATTTTAGTGATTGCTGTTGTGGTGCAATTTACCGAACTAGTGGTGCGAAGTACTAGTCCTGCGCTATATCGCATGCTGGGTATTTTCCTGCCACTTATCACCACCAACTGCGCCGTGTTAGGCGTGGCTATTCTTAATACCAATGAGCAACATAACTTCATTGACTCCATTGTTTATGGATTCGGTGCCGCGATGGGTTTCTCTCTCGTTTTGATTTTATTCTCAGCCATGCGTGAGCGCTTAGCCGCTGCCGATGTGCCCTTACCTTTTCGCGGTGCGTCTATAGCGATGATCACAGCGGGTTTGATGTCACTGGCGTTTAGCGGATTTACAGGGCTAGCATAACAGATGACTATATTATTAATCGCCATTGCCGTACTCGGCAGTCTAGGCTTGGTCTTTGGTTTGTTATTGGGCTTCGCGTCCATCAAATTCAAAGTAGAAGAAGATCCCATTGCCGAAAAAATTGATCTTATATTACCGCAAACTCAATGCGGACAATGTGGTTACCCAGGGTGTAAACCTTACGCTGAAGCCGTTGCTAACGGTGACGACATCACAAAGTGTGCGCCAGGCGGCCAGCAAACCATTGCTACAATAGCCAATATCATGGGCGTTGAAGTACCCGCAGTGCAAGATGAAGACGCCGCGGCTCCGGTTAAAACAGTCGCGCTCATTATTGAAGAAGACTGTATTGGCTGCACAAAATGCATTCAAGCATGTCCCGTCGATGCCATTATGGGCACCACGAAACAAATGCATACGGTTATCGCCGATGAATGTACCGGCTGCGATCTATGTGTTGAACCATGTCCGGTTGACTGCATAGTAATGATACCTGTTGAACAAAATACAAAAAACTGGAATGCTCAATTAAATTTGATCCCAGTGAAGTTGTTGGAGTCATGATTTGAAAACCATTATCGATTTAGTAGATGACGGGCAACTTTGGCGTTTCCATGGCGGCGTTCACCCGCCGTCACGTAAAGATCGCACCCAAGATCAAACCATCATCAATATTGATCTGCCTGACACGTTATATATTCCGTTGGCGCAACACGCCGGACAACCGGCTATTTGTTTAGTCAAAGTGGGTCAACGTGTCGTGACCGGAGAAACCCTTGCCCGTAAAGAGGGATTTATCTCGGCCAACATTTTAGCGCCAGCAACGGGCACCATTGCAGATATCACCTTGCATGCCAGCAGCCACGCTTCTGGTCTGCCAACAGAAACCATTATTTTACGCACAGATCTCGTTAATACGAGTGATCAAACCCAGTCTTCATTGCCAATGTCTTTATTGCCAACCCTTTCTTTGGACGACGATAAAGAGTTGTTCATTAAACGCATTGAAGCCTGTGGTATTACCGGACTAGGCGGCGCGAGTTTTCCTACCGCAATAAAAATGGCACCGCGTAAAAGCATTGATTTTTTGATCATTAACGCCGTTGAATGTGAACCTTATATCACCAGTGACGATGCGTTAATGCGTCAACATGCCGAGCAAATAATTGATGGCATCGCGGTGATGAATAAAATATTGCAACCGCAGCGCATCATCATCGCCATTGAAGACAATAAACCACACGCGTTAAGCACGATGCAACAAGCGGCAAAAGAATGGAGCGATCAGCGCCAAATTATTGTGCGCGCTATCCCTACCATCTACCCAACGGGCGGCGAGAAACAATTAATTGAAGTGCTGACGGGTTTGCAAGTACCCAGCGGTAAGATCCCAGCAGATGTCGGCGTTGTGATGCAAAACATCGCGACAACTTATGCGGTAGGACAAGCGGTCTTAAGCGGCCAGGCTTTACTTAATCGTATAGTCACCGTCACTGGCGATTTGGTCAGTGCCCCCGGTAATTACCGAGTACCACTGGGCATGAGTATTAACGCATTGCTCACCCATTGTGGTTTTAAAGAACAAGCTAGCCAAAAAATCATCATGGGCGGCGCGATGATGGGATTTGCGTTACACGACATTAATGCGCCAGTCGTCAAAGCGACCAACTGTATTATTGCCGCCAGTGACGTTGAATTACCTAATGCGCCGCAAGAACAAGCGTGTATTCGCTGTGGCGATTGTGAACAGGTTTGCCCAGCGCAGCTATTGCCGCAACAATTACAATGGTTTGCTAAAGATCAAGATCACCAGAAGTTACAACAACACAACCTGTTCGACTGTATTGAATGTGGTGCTTGTGCCTATGTTTGCCCAAGTTCGATTCCGCTGGTGCAGTATTATCGTGTCGCCAAGGCCGAAATAAGAGAAGTTGAGCACGAAAAGCACCTAGCACAACGCGCCAAAGAACGCTTTGAGCAGCGCCAAGCCAGACTAGAACGTGACAAATTAGAACGCCTAGAGAAAAATAGATTAGCAGCCGAGAAACGCAAACAAGCCATGAGCAAAAGTAACGATGGCGATGCGATTGCTGCTGCCATGGCTCGTATTAAAGCCAAGAAAACGGCGACAACGCCAGAGTCAGGCACTGGCAATGTAGCGAGTGCGTCGCAGCCTAAAGATCGCGTGGCAGCCGCTATCGCTCGTGCCAAAGCTAAAAAAGCCGCAGCACTGCAATCTCAAGACATGCCAGCTAATGAAACACAAAGCAGCGAAGCCGATGAGAAAAAATCTCGTGTCGCAGCCGCAATAGCCCGTGCTAAAGCAAAAAAATCCGCGGCAATGCAATCTCAAGACGTGCCAGCAAGTGATGCCAGTACTTCTGTTGCCAACGCTTCTAACGACAGCGAAGTCGACGAGAAAAAAGTTCGCGTCGCAGCAGCAATAGACCGTGCTAAAGCAAAAAAAGCCGCCGCTAAGCAATCTCAAGATGTGCCAGAAACTGATGCAAGCGCAACTGATG
>JABSRV010000122.1 GCA_013214905.1 Psychrobium sp.
ACCATGATTTTATCAACACCTGCCGCTTTCACCTGATCCATTACTTTAACAATGATACCGTGCTTGGTATCAACGTCACCTTGGATCATGACTGCTGCTTCAGGCGATTCTGCAAGCATTCTTTCAATATTCGCACGAACACGTTTAATATCTACAACGCGTTTTTCCATGTGAATACGTCCTGCATTATCAACCGCAATAAAAATATTGGCAGATTTTTTCTTACTCGCTTGTTGGGCCTTTGGCTTATTAACATCAAAACCAGACTCTTTGACGAATGAAGTAGTAACGATGAAGAAAATCAACATGATGAATACAATGTCAAGCATCGGAGTCATATCAATTTCTGCTTCGTCATCTTCATGAAAACGTTTACGTGCCATAACTAATTCTCTCTCTAATGATGTGGCAAACTATCTACCAGTGATTCTTTTGCATTTTTTAGCTGTGCAGCTAAACGTGCGCTAAAGAATACGCCTGATAATGCGGCGACCATTCCTGCCATTGTTGGCATTGTAGCCATCGAGATACCACCCGCCATCAAACGAGCATTAGAGGTACCGGCAGTAGCCATAACTTCAAATACGCTGATCATACCGGTTACAGTACCTAACAATCCAATCATCGGACAGATTGCTACTAGCGTTTTGATGATGATCATCCGCTGTGTTAAATTTTCATTGGCTTGGGAAAGCCAGGCCTCACGGATACGCTGGGCATACCAAGAAGTAGTATCTTCTCGAGCATCCCAAGCAGCGATTATACGCTTACGCTCTTGTGGAAATACGAATTTCAAATACATATAACGTTCAAGCAATAAGCTCCACATGAGAAACAGTGTACCTGCTACAAGTAGAAGTACGCTGCCACCAGTGGCCATGAAGTCCCTGATAGATTCCCAAAGGCCCATCAGGTAATAGATCATTACTTAGACTCCTTCTCGGCATGCTCTGCAATCATACCTACACTTTGCTCTTCAAGAACATGTAGTAATGATTTAGAACGCCCAGAAACAACAGCATGAACCAACATTAGAGGAAGTGCCGCTACTAGACCTAGTACCGTAGTAACTAGTGCAGTAGAGATACCGCCAGCCATCATCTTAGGATCACCAGTACCGAACAATGTGATCGCTTGGAACGTACCGATCATACCGGTTACCGTACCTAATAGACCAAGCATTGGCGCGATAGCTGCTAATACTTTGATGATAGAGATGCCGCGTTCTAGACGAGGAATTTCTTTCAATATAGCTTCATCAAGCTTAAGTTCTAACGTTTCAACGTCAGTACCTTTTGCCGAATGATAAACTTCAAGGATACGACCCAATGGGTTATTACCAGGCTTGGTTGGTGTTTTCAGTTGCGTCTTGATCTTAGCGCTAATGCGACCAAGAGTGAATACACGCTCAACAGCCAACAATAAACCTAGGAACAATACCGCAGTGATGATGTAACCAACAATCTCACCTTGATGATATTTTTCAACCAGTGTAGCTTGACCAGTTAACAGGTTAAGCAATGCACCGCGACTAACGTCAACATAAAGTGCTGTATAACCAGATTTAGTATCAAGATATGGACCGATAGAAGCTATACTACGAGAACTAGGTTGCTTAGCTAATTCGCCAACACCATCTTCACGATAAACTAAGTACTGGTTGCGATCTAATAAAACAAACGAACCAACACGAGTTACTGCAACTTCAGAAGTTTTACCATCGATACTAGCAACCTTAGTGGTAAAGGTTGAAATGTTAGCAGACTCAGTCATTTCAGTTTGTAGAGCAAACCAAAGATTTTCTAGTTGTTCTAAACCAGGAAGACCTTTAAGAGCACCAATTGCAGCAAGTTCTTCAGCACGTCCAGGGAACTGTGCAGAAATAACAGAAGCGGCAATGATACCAGTAGCATCACCAGCAACACCACGAACAACACCGAATGCTTCTTTTAAATCGCCCTGTGCGGCAACCAAATCAGCAGCAAGTTGTGCCATGCGACGTTCATTGTCAGCGTGCTGTTCTAGCAAACGTTGACCACGAGCTTTCTCTGCTGTGCGTTGTGCTTTAGCGCGCGTTAGTAACGCTTGCTTATCAGCACGTGCAGAGCGAAATTCAGCTTCACGTTTTTTGTCAATGCGAGCTTCAGAAACGCGCTCACTCTTGATTTTTTGCAATAGCTTGGTCATTGTGTCTGACGAGTCAGCAGCTTGAGCAAATGAGGCTGTTATTGCCATAGATGCGATAACAAAACCTTTAAATAAATTTTTCATTATTTATTGCTCCCTACAGCTGGTACAGGTATTTTAATTAGATCAGGTGATTTATCACCGCGAACAATTTTGATCGCGTTGCTAATTGGACGACGCCATTCTTCACCTAAAACTTCCCAACCATTACTATCTTTACTCCAAACCCAAGTTTGCTTTGAGTCTAGTGTTTGAGCTATTAACGCAACACGGCCAACTTGTAAAACGTCAACTGTTAGCGCTACACCACCGATAGTTTCTTTTCCTTGATGTACCACTGAAGTACGACCAGCATCCATTTCGATCTGGTACGCTTCTAATACCTTACGGTATTTTTCAGCAGTAGAAACGTTTGAATCTCCCATCATCTCACGTAAATAAGCGATGCGATCTTGACGTTCTTTTTTATCAAATGGTAAATCAAGTGAAACAAACTGGTCGATAGAATCGATCATTTTGAACATTAGAGGTACTAAACCCTGACGAGTTTTGTCGATACCGTTGATATCGGTTTGTACAGCAGCGATTTTTGATTCTTGGTCAGCGACCAAAGAAGCAACATAATCGTTATATGCACGTGCGCTATCCGTATCGTCAACAACTTGACGGAAATCAAACACTAAATTTTGCGCTTGATCATACAGCTTGTTAACTTTTTCTTGAGATTTAGCTGCAGTTTTTTGGATGGTAGCATCTGCTTTTTGAAGTTTAGTAACTTCTGCGGCTGATACTGAGATAGTTGATGTAAGAGCAACTGCTCCCGCTATTACGATAGCGATTTTATTTTTTTTGCTTAACTTGGACATAGTTCCTAACCAAATTTATTGTGGAAACTGCTGAAGCGATTTGTCATAAATTATTACAAATAACTAATTCACTCACAGAACGTCTTTCGATTTAATATTATATTAATTATGTTTAACCCTCGTTGATGAGGGGGAAAAACGATGCCATCATTTCATAGTTCTGTAAAAGCTGTCAACTGCTAAAACGAAGTATGTCACTTTCCAGACCACTTCGTAACTCATTGACACAAAACACCTTTAACATTTACGCAACATTTAGCACACAGAAGTGTTACATAATTAAGTGTTTTATATTGTTCGACAGAGTGTTGGAGATAACGTATACGCGCTTTATTTATCGTCAATAAAATGAAGCTTAATTCGATATTCACGGAATTAATCAATAGCTTAAGCTTTATCGTCGATCCCTCTCCCTAGCTACAAGGCCCCCAGCTACAGTAGGAAAAATAATTTTTATGCATTAATAACAGTACGTTGAAGTATTACGCTCAAATGGAAATAGTAAATTTAGTTACCGTAAATAATTAGGATGCTCTGCATATATCCGATATTTACAGGCTGTCAATTATGAACGATAAATTAATATGTCAAAGTATTACCTTGTTAACATTTTGTTACCTTTGCATTTAAATTCAATTTTTTTGCCATAATACCCACAAATGGTGAATTTAAAGCCTTAAAAACAAGCGATTAAATATATAACACCTAAGTTAGTGCATAACAAAAACATTTAAGAAGTTTCTTTAATAGCCAAGATTTATATCGAATTTCAACAATTAAGTCTGCGATACAGCTATTAGTTGACTTATTTAGCGGTGTACAAATAGATTATGCACACGATGATTGATATTATGCCCGTCCATAGTTAATAGAATTAATGCCCATGCTAGCGCCAGAAGTGCAACAAACAATTAAAAATTGTTTTAAACAATTTAAAACTGAAATCCCAAATTTTGTCGCACGCAAAGAGCAAAATTATATGGTTGCTCAAACAGCGAAAATATTAGCAGGCGAATTTAATCGTACACGCCGTATTGGTGTTATAGAAGCAGGCACTGGTACCGGTAAATCGTTGGCATATTGTCTCGGCGCTATTCCTCTTGCGTTATCATTAGGAAAAAAGCTCTGTATTTCCACCGCAACAGTTGCATTGCAAGAGCAGTTGGTGCAAAAAGATTTGCCTATGTTTCGCCAATATAGCCGCTTGGACTTTAGCTACGCGCTGATAAAAGGCCGAGCAAGATATATTTGCAGCAGTAAGTTAGAATTAGCCGCCGATGAAAATGCATCGTCCGAACAAACCTTATGGCAGCAGAAACCAGATCATAGCGACATTAAACTGGTTAAGGAATTATGGCAAGCGTGGTTAGATAAAGAGTGGAACGGTGAACGAGATAGCTGGCCTGCCACTATTAGCAATCTGATATGGGCACAAATTCAATGTGATAAATTCAGTTGTTCTAAGCAACTGGCAGCCCACAGCCAATGCCCATTTCATAAAGCGAGACAAGAAATAGACAAACTTGATGTGCTGATTGTTAATCACAGTTTATTATTAGCGGACTTAGAACTAGGTGGTGGGAAAATATTACCCGAACCCGATTCGATGTTTTACATCATTGATGAGGCGCATCATTTACCAGAAAAGACCAGAGACTTTTCTAGCGCGACAACCGCCCTGTTATCGAGCATTGAATGGCTTTCTAAAATAGATATCATGGGAAAAAAGATATCGGCCACGCTAAAAAGCGATCAGCTTATTGGTCCGCTATTAAAATTAAGCGATCACTGTAACGAATTAACCAGCGATCTAAAATTAGTCAAACAATGGGCGACCGCTAACAGTAGGCTTTTTGATAATGAAGATAAACGCCACCGATTTGAGCATGGCGTTTTACCAGATTCTTTACTGTGTTTAGTGGAAAATAATTTCAATAGCAGTAAATCGGCCTTGAAATATCTTAATAAAGTGCACCAAATCATTTTGGAAGCTTATAAAGATGGCAGCATCAGTCCTTGGAAAATTGAAAGCGTATTAACAGATATCGGTTTTAATCTAAGCAAGATGGAGGCGCAATATAAACTGTGGCAAATGCTCAAACGTATCGATTCAAAGAATGGTGCACCAACTGTCCGTTGGATCGAATTAAGCGATGACAACAAGCAAGAATATCACCTTAATGCATCGCCAATTGAAGTCGGTTATTTTTTAGAAGATAAATTATGGAGCCAAGCACAGGGCGTGATCATGTGTTCTGCCACCCTAACCGCACTCAACTCTTTTGACAACTTTAGGCGCAGCGCTGGTTTAAAAACCAACGACGGCACGCAATACATCAAGCTCAATGCGCCTTTTGACTTTAAAAACAACGCTAAACTAATCATCGCTGCAACTAAAGTAGAGCCAAGCTCAGATAAATTTACCGATGAAGTGATTAAACAGCTAAAAAAGCGCCTAAATAATCAAACAGCGAGCCTAGTATTGTTTTCATCATATTGGCAAATGAATCAGGTTGCTAAGCATTGTCGAGAAAAGTTTAAAATGTCATTGCTGGTACAAGGGGAAGCGTCACGTACTTCTTTGCTGACTCAACATAAGAAGAATTGTGATAATGATATGCCAAGTATATTATTTGGCACTAGTAGCTTTTCCGAAGGGTTGGATTTACCGGGTAAATATTTAACCAATCTTATCATCACTAAGTTGCCGTTTGCTGTGCCTAATTCGCCAGTGGAGCAGGCTCATGCTGAATATATAAAAAGCCGTCAAGGCAATCCTTTTATGGTATTAACTATTCCAGACGCGTCACGAAAATTAATTCAATCTTGTGGTAGACTGCTGCGCAATGAAAAGGACACTGGCACGATCACCATCTTAGATCGCCGCCTGATCAGTAAACGATATGGATAATCACTTATCGACGCTCTGCCACCCTACGATTTAATAGTAGAAACTTAATGATTGAACTTTTAGACGCTGTGCCCCTTTGGGCAATACTATCAATAACCGCACTTGTCGCCGGTTTTATTGATGCTATTGTTGGCGGCGGTGGTTTGCTTACTGTGCCCGCATTATTAAGCACTGGCATGCCGGTGCATTTAGTCTTAGGCACCAACAAACTAGCCTCAACATTTGGCACCGCAATCGCTAGTTATACCTTTTATAAGAATCGTCTTTTTTCGCCAGCATTGTGGCGTCACTGTTTTGTGTCAACGTTCATTGGCGCATTAATAGGCGCGCTCGCCGTATTCTTAGTCTCAGGAGAATATTTAGAAAAGCTACTGCCGCTGCTTATCATATCAACGGCGCTCTATACCCTATTCAAAAAGCCACCTGATTCCGATACTTTTATCAAACTCAATAAACCGAGTCCAAAGAAGCAATGGTTACAAGGCAGTATATTAGGTTTCTACGACGGTTTTGCAGGCCCAGGCACTGGCGCTTTTTGGACAGTTTCATCACAAGTAATCTACAAAATAGACATGATGGTCAGCTGCGGTATTGCTCGTTCGATGAATTTCGTCAGCAATTTAACCGCCCTAATAGTCTTTAGCATATTAGGGCAAGTAGATTATAAAATTGGCTTAATGATGGGTGGTTGTCTGATGGTTGGCTCATTTCTTGGGGTAAAAACTGCTATTCACTTTGGCAGTCGATTCGTGCGTCCGCTATTCATTCTCGTGGTATTGTGTATTAGTGGTAAATTAGCGTGGAGTGCTTGGTTTTGAACGAACTAGTAAAAATAGGTCAATTATTAAGTGAGTTTTCAAAGCAGGCGGCTAGTTATGATCAAAGTAACAAAATTCCCACCCTAGCCAACAAGGCACACTTTGAGGCTCAACTATTTAAGTCACAATCTCGGCAACTCATTAGCTACGTTTATGAAAGCCAAGAATTACTACAACAAATACAAAAACTCATCGACGCAAATGCTGCCAAGGCGATGATTGCATTTCAATGCGATAAATTGGTCGATCAATGCCAAGCGATAAAGAAAGCCTTAGGCAGTCAAAGCCAGCGTACTAATTCTTATCGACAAGACAAGCGACTTAAAGCGCAGTCTTATCAGCAAAAAGCACAAAAGAATAACCCAGAATATGCTTGGCTCACCAAAAAAATCATCGGCAGCAGCCAAAAACTCTACCAAGAGTTATCAAAACATCATGAATATCGTCAAACATTTGATCAAAAAATAGCGCAATTGAATCAACAACTAATGAGGTGTCTGCCTGATCAAAAAATTGCATTGCAACAATCAATTCTAACCGTGTATAAACGCTTAGGGCAATGTAACAAAGCAATATATTTTATTGAGCAAAAAATAGAACGGTTAGAAAGCGGTAAAAAACAGTATTAATTACATTCGGCTAAGGACAATTAATGGACTCACAACCAGCAGTTACAACAGACAGTTCACTCAACAACGCGCCTGAGCACATCCAACTGGCCGTAGATTTGATTCAAATGCTAGAGCAAGCCAGCATCGATAAAGACGTTGCCATTGCAGCGCTGAACATTGTGCTAAATGACTTACAGCGTCAGTAAGTCATTACTGCAGAATGGGGGGCTGTTATAAAAAGTCGTATTGAACGGTATTTTCTTGTTGCTCAAGTTTTTCTACCGCCTCTTCGATCTCTTTATCTTTAAGCTTTTGCAGCTCCTCAAGCTTTTTAGTTTTTTAGTTTTTTGCTCAGGGGGAAGACTGTCATCATTTGCTACCTCCTCCATCATCGCTTCTATCTCTTTTAGCTTTTCTTTATCAATGCCCATTCTGTTATCAACAATTGCGTTCATCGCATTATCTAAGAAATTATCAACATCTATTTTCGGTTTGCTGTGTAACTCAACTTGGCCGTTTGATTCTGTCGTTTTTTGCCCATCCACTTCAATTTGTATTGCCGTGATAGCTATCTTCATCGCCAAATGTTCATAAGTCTTTATCTGACTCGCCCGGTTTACCATTTGCCATATCGCGCGCAGCACTACAAATAGTGACCGTATCAACAGCGGGCATTTTGTTTACTGTGCTTGTTCTCTACTTTTCGTAGAGTCCGTTCACTCAATACTGCGGGCATTGTTTACTCTCGCATAACCATAAATTTCAGCTTGATTAAAATTAATCATTTATCTTACCTAACAACAAAATGGACAAGGTATCGGCTCCCGTAAGTTGTTGAGGCAATAAATAAGCCACTATGAAAAAAGCCTAAGCAATGGCTATGGCTACCTTGATAATGCAGTAACCAACATACATTGCCTCTTTAGCGGCAAAAGAAGTGCTACCTTTGCGTAGGTAAGAAAAAATTAGCCGCCGTATTCAGTAAAACCGCGCCCCAATTGCTGTTAAAAACGATTAATCCAGGTCATTAACCATAAATATGGCAGCATCGCAGCTCCTTGCCATCCTTGGCACTGCGCCATACCGTTAGTCCTCAACATAACCGGTTAAGGCGGTGTTGCTTTAGCCTGACTCTTTGCCCCTTTAAACTATTTGGCATGCGCTAGCCAAACGCCTAAACTAACCAGCAAGAAGCCGCTGATGAGTCCTGAAGTCAAAGGCTCATCAAAAATATAAGGTAACAAGCTAAATAAACTATCTCAAAGATCTACGCCAATTCACTGGATTTGTTTACACTCCTAGCCAAAAACTTAAATCAAGGATCATTTCATGGCTCAGTTCATCTATTCAATGAATCGCGCAGGCAAGATCGTGCCGCCCAAGCGCCAGTATTTGGAAATAGAAGTATACACTTAGCAAGTGACATAAGTTTAACCAACCTAAAATGATTATTGTTTATTTCGTCTAAGGGTTTTTACTCGCCAATTTATCCATAAACTTATCAATCGCACTGAGTTTTTCATTCAATTTCGCGACGCTTTTTTGCTCACTAGCCAAGGCGTCTAAATCACCAACTAATCGTTCCAATTTAATATCGGAATAGCGTTGCTGCTGTTTGAGAGTCATTGGTTGATTACTTATTGATGACAACTCACTGCTAGCGTCATATTGGCTAATGTATTGGCAGGCTCTACTGTCACTGATCGCACTGTGTTTTTGGTCCAACTCCACTATATTGTGTCCCTCATGAGCGACACTGATGGTATAGCTTTCACTATTTTTAGTGGTTAGCCTAGTGTAACCGTCAATTAAGGAGCTAGCGTTAATTTGTTTGCGTTGGCTAACGCCACTATAGTCATCAGACTGTTGCTGCTTGGTTGACTGACTAATCGATAGATCGTTGGTTCTGTTGTCATTAGCGAATTTAAATGAAAATTGAGCGCTAAAATCTGCAAGCTGATAGAAGCCTGCGCCAAGATTATTTTTAGGGCTATTAAAAACGACATAACGTCGATCATGGCTAATCAATTGTTCCGTTAAATTGGCAATCAGGGCACGACCATCATTAAATTCTTTGGACGCTATCGTTTCTAGTGCTGTATACCGTGTCGCTTGTTCCGACATGTTTTTAAATGCTCTTTTGAATATTGAAAAATCAACAGCTCACTTGCTCTTACGCGACCGTCGGTGTGATCTCTTGTGGTACTCGTTTTGGCTTCAGGATTTCTTTGGTTATTGTGGCTAAATTTTTGTTCCAAAAGCGCTAAATAATTAGCAAGTTACAGGTCAACACTATGGCCA
>JABSRV010000123.1 GCA_013214905.1 Psychrobium sp.
TCCCCTCAGACGGGGCGACTCTGCTTTCTTTCAAGCAGATGGGTTTGCTGGCTTCGCCGAGCAAACATAAAAAAAGGCCTGCGATTGCAGGCCTTTAGTCATTCATAACACAAGTGCTATTTAAGCGTTGGTATCAACCGCTGCCGCTTTAGCAACAACAACCATGGCTGGGCGTAATAAACGACCATTAAGCTCAAAGCCTTTTTGCATGACATCGATAACAGTGTTTGGCTCAGCGCCAGGCACGTCGATCATGGTGATAGCTTGATGTAGTTCAGGATTAAACGTCTCGCCTTTCGGGTTGATCTCCTTAACACCAGACTTGTCTAACGCATTAATCATGCTCGAAAGAGTCATTTCAATGCCTTCAATAATACCTTTATTCGCTTCAACGTCTTTATCGATGCTACCAAGAGCACGTTCAAGATTATCAACAACAGGAAGTAATTCATTTGCAAACTTGTTTAACGCAAATTTGTGCGCTTTTTCTACGTCGATGCTAACGCGACGGCGCATGTTTTCAACTTCAGCTTTACCGCGTAAAACGCCATCTTTCTGACCAGAGATAATGGCTTGGCTTTCGGCAAGTTCTTTCTCTAATGCACTGATTCGTTGCGCTGTACTGTCTTCATCATTGCTTTCATCAGCGTTGGCGTCAATGGCCTCACCAACATTTTGCAAGATATCTTCTAGTTCATCGTTGTTTTTTGGGTTTAAGTCTTGTTCGCTCATCTGCTATTCCATCATCATCATCTAAATATATTGCTTACTATTATGGGGATCTAACGCGTCGATTCAAGTGTAAACTGACCAAATTTTGAAAACAACTGGCACTTCATTTAATAACAGCCAGTATTTATAATGCAATTAGTTAACGACTGAGTATACTTGAGATTAAATTATGCCACGTTAAGTTACTCATGAACATTACAACTAAGCCTATGAAACGCCAGTTTAATAGTATTGGTTTGATCGGAAAACCCAATCATCAAGAAACCAAGCAGACCATTAATGAGCTTTATAATTTTTTACTAGACAATAATTATGATGTGCTCGTTGAAGAGCGTGCTGGCGCCCAGTTAACACAACAAGATGTCAAATTGGGTTTGTTGACTGACATTGCTCAGCAATGTGATTTAGCGGTGGTCATTGGTGGTGATGGCAATATGTTAGGCGCTGCGCGAGTATTAGCGCGTTATGATATTGCAGTGGTCGGGGTCAATCGCGGTAATCTTGGTTTTTTAGCGGATCTAGTGCCTGACAATGTGACTACCGCATTGATGGCAATGCTAAACGGTGAATACATTGCAGAAAAACGCTTCTTGCTTGAAACGAGTATTTACCGCCATGGCATTAAGCAAAGCGGCAATACAGCAATGAATGAAGTGGTATTGCATGCAGAAAAAGTCGCGCACATGATAGAATTTGAGCTCTATATAGACGACTTATTTGTTTATCATCAGCGAAGTGATGGTTTAATTTTAGCAACCCCGACTGGTTCAACCGCCTATTCGTTGTCAGGTGGAGGTCCTATTTTAACACCAAACATGGACGCGATATCATTGGTGCCAATGTTTCCTCACACCTTAACTTCACGCCCTATTGTTATTGACGGTAACAGTCAAATTAGCCTACGCATTCCCTCTTATCTTAACGAAAACATACAAATTAGTTGCGATGGTCAAGTCACTCTTGAGGTATTACCTGGTGATGAGATCCGTATCTCTAAAAGCAGTGATCAACTTCAGCTAATTCATCCAGTCGATTACAGCTATTACGAAGTACTGCGCAGTAAACTAAACTGGAGCGAGCAACGAGTCACTAAACGTAAAGACTAGTCCATTAAAGCGCGGATTTTTTTAGGTAAGGTCTCAACGACCAGAACATAAGAATTATCGACCATAGACAATAAGTGAGCTTGCGGCAAACTACCATCTAGTATAACGGTGTTCCAATGGTGCTTGCTAATGTGATCAGCCGATATAATCGCTGGGAACTTTCCTCGCAAACTCATTGCTTCGTTTGGATCACACTTTAAATTTAATTGCAGCTGGTGATTAATACGATTTTTACCAAGGGTAGCAAACATTTTACCTTTGACTTTAAAAACCATAATATCTCTACCAAATGGGTAGTCAACCAAACAGTAACGTTGTGCTAATAAATGTTTCTTCAAGAACTCCATAATACCTCTTCATGCCCTGCTTCCATGACGAGAGTATAGTAGGGATTTTTGAAGTGATATTCGCTTTACTGCAAAAGACGAATAAAGCGCCAGCAAAGCTCAATAACCATCCATTATCATTACTTAACCGTTTTTTGGGGTTTGCGCAGACGCCTTGCTTCAATGTATTTCATTAAATCAGGCCGGGGCTGACAGCGTAACGTCCCATTTAATAAGAATGATGCCATTAACGCTACTTTACTGGCTGCACTATCACAAGTAACGACGACTAAGCGCTCTTTGTCTTCATCGACAATAATTTCTTGGTAGTGATGCACGGGCAATGGCTTATCCATGACAGACATACCCGCCTTAGCATGTTGATGGGTAAACGAAGGGTGTTGAATTTTTTGCTGATTCACCAATTGGCGACTCGCTTTTAATATTGAACTGGCGCTCGGTGTTGAAGCTTTCACAGCGATCTTTTGACTTTTCATGTCGATTTTATTTTTTGCCGTTTTCAATAAAACTTTATCGGGTAATTCCTTAACGATAGTTTCTTTATCGTCGCGCTTTTTGTCTATGGTGCTTTTTTTAGACACTTTCTTATCAGTAATTGGTTGCTGTTTCGACTCTATCTTTTTACGTTGTTCATCTTCCGGCTCTACCTTTTTATCAACAGCGCTCACCTGTTTCTTATTTGTCCTGGGCAATTGAAACGCAATTAATGACGCCTGTACTATTTTCACTGGGCGCTGTGTGGGAGACGTAAAATCAACGTTACTTTTCTTAACATGCAGCGCAATCACCAATAACAAACAAACATGACCAACAACAGATGCCGTAGCAAGTTTGACCACGGGCCAATTTATGCGTTGATTCATGAAGATAGATCCCTGTAGTTAAAAATATCGCACACAACACAGACTACGCATCACTGGTATAGTTCGCCCATATGTAAAATAAAAGGAACCTCACATTTGAATAAAACTTGCACACTGACACTTTTACTGTATAAATAACCAGATACTGTATAAACACCTGTATAAGCACCTGTGTAAGACCAAAGAAAAGGACAACCTGATGTTAATTCAACTGACCATTAATGATTTCGCCATTGTTAAAGCACTCGATATTGAACTGAGTAGCGGCATGACCACCATAACCGGTGAAACCGGGGCCGGTAAATCAATCGCCATTGACGCCCTTTCTTTGTGCCTAGGCGCAAGAGCCGATTCATCAATGGTTCGAGTTGGCGGTAAGCGTGCAGATATTTGTGCAACGTTCAGTATTAAAAATAATAACAGCGCGCTGAAATATTTACAAAAGGCCGAATTAGACAATGAAAATGAATGTATCTTACGTCGTTCTATTTCTGCGGAAGGTCGTTCTAAAGGCTACATTAATGGTCGGTCTGTTCCGGTTAGCCAATTAAAAGAAATTGGCCAATATCTACTTAACATTCATGGCCAACATGCCCATCAAGGATTACTTGACAGCAGTAAGCAACTGTCTTTGTTGGATCAATACGCTAATCACCACAAACTCGTCGCTCAGGTAGAGATATCTCATCAAAATCATCAGTGTTTTAGCAAGGAATTGAAAATATTATTATCTATTCAACAACAAGCAGCCGCTAAAATCCAACTGTTAGAGTATCAAGTTGAAGAGCTTGACCAATTTGATTTACAAGTTGGCGAATTTGAACAAATAGAACATGACCATCAACGTCTGTCCAATAGTGAAACATTGCAATATCAATGTAATCTATTACTTGATCAGCTCAGTGACGACAATGAACACAACTTGGAGCAAGCCTTAAATAGTGCATTAGTTACCCTTGACGAGCTGCTGACGCATGATCAAAGCATGAGCAGCATCAGTGAAATGTTACAGGGTGCATTAATCCAAGTGCAAGAAAGTAGCTCTGAACTACGTCATTACAACGACAACATCGAACAAAACCCACAACAATTGGCAGAATTAGATCAGCGGCTAAGTAAAGCAATGCAATTAGCAAGAAAGCATCACGTTGAAGCCAACGTATTACCACAACGCCACTTAGAAATACGCACAGAATTAGCGTCACTTAGTGATAATGATGATCGTATCATTCAATTGCAAGCGCAATTAGAAGACACTAAACAGCAATACGTCGCTGATGCTGTATTGCTCAGTGATAGCCGACAAAAACATGCGAAGAAGTTAGACAAATTGATAAGCCAATCTATGCGTCGCCTAGGCATGGAACATGGCGTATTTCAAATTTCGGTTCAACAACAAAACAACCAACATGTCTCCATTCACGGTATTGATTTAGTCGAGTTTAAGGTGACAGCAAACCCAGGCCAGCCTTTAGAGCCGCTACATAAGGTCGTTTCCGGTGGTGAGTTATCACGCATTAGCCTAGCAATTTCAGTGATAACCGCTAATAAAGTGGCCACACCGACACTTATATTTGATGAAGTAGATGTGGGCATTAGTGGCCAAACAGCGGCTACCGTTGGTAAAATGTTACGCGAGTTAGGCAAGTCGACTCAAATACTTTGTGTGACTCACCTGCCACAAGTTGCGGGTTGCGGCCATCAACAAATGCAAGTCGTCAAGAAAACAGACGGTAAGACAACACATACGACAATGACTCCGCTATTGAAACAACAACGGGTGGTAGAACTCGCAAGATTATTGGGTGGCGACAAAATTAGCCAACATACGTTAGCTAATGCACAAGAATTGCTGATGGCCAATTAATCTGTAGCAGACTATGGATATGACTTCAACAGGTCATATCCATCATTGTTCGATTTATTACGCAAATTAAGCCGACTTATTTGTAAATATGTGCATTACACACTATTAGCGCAAGCAATTGAATGTTAAAATAGCCGCCTTAATTTTGCAGCAAATCAAAGGTATTCCATTGCAAGGCACTCAACTACTTGATTTTATAATCAATAATCTAGAAGACATGAAAGTAAAGAATGTAGTCACCCTAGATGTCACTAAACTTTCTCCAATGGCTGACAAATTAGTCATTTGTACTGCTACTTCTTCTCGCCATTGTCGTGCAGTTGCTAATAACCTTTTGGTTGATGCAAAGAAAGCTGGCATCCCTCCATTAGGTATCGAAGGCATGAAAGACGGCGGCTGGGTTTTATTAGACATGAACGATGTGGTTATTCATGTGATGGACCAAGAACACAGAGACTTCTATAACTTAGAAGAATTATGGAGCGGTAACTCAAAGCATATCAACGGTTAATCTGAGTTTTATTTAAATGAAAATACAGTTGGTTGCTGTCGGCACAAAAATGCCGAGCTGGGTTGCTAGTGGTTTACAGGAATATGTACGCCGCTTCCCCCGTGATTGCTTATTAGAGATTGTCGAAATACCTGCAGGTAAGCGTGGTAAAAACGCCGATATTAAGCGAATTCTAGAAAAGGAAGGCGATCTCACACTCGCTGCAATTCCAAAAGGCAACCGCATTGTTACCCTTGAAGTAGAGGGTAAACCTTGGACTACACCGACTCTTGCCAGTAATTTAGAAAAATGGCAGTTAGACGGACGCAACGTCAGTTTACTCGTCGGTGGACCAGAGGGGTTAGCGCCTAGTTGCATAGCAGCTTCCGAGCAACGCTGGTCACTTTCTGCGCTAACATTACCTCACCCTATGGTGCGGGTTATTGTTGCCGAGGCTTTGTATCGCGCATGGAGCATTAATACAAATCACCCTTATCATCGTGAATAAACGCTAACGTATCGCTGTTTATAGTGGTACGTATATTGCCCATTATAACGATGACCAAACGGATTAATTCATTTAGTCTGCCTCTTACAACAGAACGCCCCATTCACTTAGTATGATACCAATTCCGATAATTATCTGACCACTTGTGCTAGTTAAAATCAACTATTACGTCGTTACTCTCAATCCTAATAGTAAGCTATTAGTCTATCGAGCGCCTTGTACTAATTTATTTTCCCTACACACAACAAGACCACATATTTAACGGAATTGGTATTATTTTTTATAGAGAAATCAACCGATCTGTGTTCAAATACGTCTAATTGTTCCTATTATATTTTCTCATGTTTTCAAAACAACGTACTGCAATAAGAAATAACAGCGCAGAAAGCAACCTATTCTCCCGTCGAGCCTTAATTGCCTTCGTTGGTGTTTGCGTGTTGATTTTAACCCTTATAGTTAATCTTTATCATATCCAAGTAAATTCTTTTCAGAGTTATCAAACGCGCGCCGATGGTAATCGCATTAAAATTATCCCGATAGCCCCTAACCGTGGTGTCATATTTGACCGAAACGGGGTCATTTTGGCAGAAAACAAACCTATTCACAGTCTGGAACTCGTCTCAGAAAAAATTAAAGATCTACAAGTAACGGTAGATAAAATAAGTCGCTTAATTGAGCTAACGACTGATGAAAAAGAACGTTTTTTCAAATCAGTAAAAGCGCAGCGGCGATTTAAAAGCATTGCGTTAAAAACGCGTCTTAGCACCGAAGAAGTGGCCATTATCAGCGTCAATTTACATCACCTACCTGGCGTTGCAATTGAAGCTCGACTCAAGCGATTTTACCCTTACGGAGCAAGTTTAACCCACGTCTTAGGATATGTTGGGCGTATTAACGCCCGCGAACAAAAGAAGATATCGGATGACCACCGCAAGGCAATTTACATTGCAACTCGTGATATTGGAAAAATTGGCATCGAGAAATATTATGAGCAATTGTTACATGGTAACCCTGGCTATCAAGAGGTTGAGGTTAATAGCCGTGGACGAATATTTCGTGTTTTAAAACGCGTATTACCTGAACATGGTCAAGATTTATACCTCAATATCGATATTCGAATCCAACAAGTCGCCTATGATCAATTGGCAGGTCGACGAGGGTCCGTCGTCGCGCTAGATCCGAACAATGGCGCGGTATTGGCTATGGTGAGTAGCCCAAGTTATGATCCCAATTTATTTGTGCACGGCATTTCAACCAAAGCCTATAAAAAGCTGTTGTCCGAGGATAAACCGCTGATCAATCGTTCAACTAGAGGTGCATACCCGCCGGCATCAACCATTAAGCAGATTATGGCACTGGCGGCACTTGAAGAAAAAATAATTACCGAGCATACATCCATTAACGATCCCGGTTATTATAAACTGCCCAATGTAAAAAGGAAATTTCGCGATTATGCCTCAAGATCGCACGGTAAAGTAGATATTTATAAAGCACTAATGAAATCTTGCGACACCTATTTTTATGACGTGGCCCACCGGCTAGGCATTAACAAAATCAGTGAATTTATGTTTCGCTTTGGTTTTGGTGAGTATACCGGTATTGATATTCATGAAGAGAAGAAAGCCGTCATGCCTTCCAGAGATTGGAAGCGTGCAAGGTACAATCAGCCGTGGCATGTCGGCGACACAATCAACGTTGGCATTGGTCAAGGCTATTGGACTGCGACCCCTCTGCAGTTGGCAAAATCTGTCGCTATTATAGCCAATAATGGGAAAATATTTACACCACAAATCCTAGGGGCCAGTCAAGGTGAGAAAGGGCTATTGCAAATTCCAGCCGATGACAACATGCCTATTGTGCTAAGTAATAAGCATCATTGGCGTATCGTGCAACAAGGCATGTGGCAAGTTGTTAATCAGCGCGGAGGCACCGCTTACAACGTTTTCAAAGGCGCGCATTACCAATCGGCAGGTAAAACAGGAACTGCACAAGTCATCGGCATGGCGGAAGATGTAAAATATGATGCCAGTAAAATTAATGAACGTCATCGCGACAACGCAATGTATGTGGGTTACGCGCCCTTCGACAATCCAGAAATTGCCATCGCTGTCGCCATTGAAAATGCCGGTGGCGGTGGCAGTAATGCAGCACCTATCGCACGGGCAGTATTAGATGTCTATTTGGCAAAAAAAATTGGTAACAAGCTAGGTTCAACCTTCGCAACTAATAGTCAACAAGGAAGCCGTGCGCAATGATTATCTCCAATAAAGGCCCGACAAACTTCGCAAAACCACAATCATTGTCACGCCGGCTTCATATCGACATCCCATTGTTATGTGCATTGTTAATATTGATTGCTATCTCTTTTGTCGCCGTTTATAGCGCCAGTGGCCAAAACATGGCCGTTGTGAAAGCACAAGGCATGCGAGTGATAGTGTCATTTATTGCGATGTTTCTCATCGCTCAAATCGCACCTAGCACACTCCGGCGCTGGGCCGTGCCACTGTTTAGTCTGGGCGTGTTGTTACTTATTGCGACATTGTTATTTGGTCACGTTGGTAAGGGTGCTCAGCGCTGGCTCGATTTAGGCGTATTTAAATTTCAAACGTCTGAAGCAATGAAGATTGCATTACCCATTTCCATTGCCCATTTTATTACGCGGTTTGCCCTTCCTCCGACGTTAAAGAATGTCGTGATCGGTTTTTTGATTGTCTTAGTACCTACCTTATTAATCGCCAAACAACCTGACTTAGGTACCTCAATTTTGGTGGCGAGTGCTGGTGTATTCGTGTTGTTTTTAGCAGGCATGAGTTGGCGTATCATTCTGGCGTTAGGCGTGATGATTTCCGGGTTCTTACCGGTATTATGGTATTTTTTAATGCATGAATATCAGCGCCGCCGCGTGCTGACATTTCTTGAACCAGAGAGCGATCCTTTGGGCGCCGGTTATCAAATAATTCAATCAAAAATAGCCATTGGCTCCGGTGGCTTATTCGGTAAAGGCTGGCTAAATGGCACACAATCGCAATTGGATTTTTTACCTGAGCGACATACCGATTTTATCTTTGCGGTGTTTAGCGAAGAGTTTGGCTTGGTTGGCGTGCTAGGGTTGCTAACCGTATACCTATTTATTATTGGTCGTGGTTTATATATCGCCGCTAATGCGCAAGATGCTTTTTCTAGGGTACTGGCCGGCGCCATTACATTAACATTTTTTGTCTATTTATTTGTCAATATCGGCATGGTGGCAGGACTGCTACCAGTGGTTGGCGTGCCCTTGCCACTAGTCAGTTATGGCGGTACTTCAATGGTCACCTTGATGCTTGGTTTTGGCATTATCATGGCCATTCACACTCATCGTCATTTTAATAGGTAATAATGTATGTCTATCCTTTTAAGGCACAATTTTTTATCGGTATTAGTCCTATTAGTGACGCTGATTTTAGTACAGTCATGTTCAGTCAAACCTTCTCGATACAGCATCAGTCAAGACAAGGCACCTGTGCGAGATCCTACGGCAAGTGAGCTGCAAGACATCGAACCTCAAGCACTTGCGTATTCTCGTGGCGGCAACAAAGATTATACTGTTAGAGGCATCAGTTATCGGGTACTAAAAGATGTTAAAGGATTTGAACAAACCGGTATAGCGTCTTGGTATGGTGCAAAATTTCATGGCCACTTAACGTCCAATGGTGAAACATACAATATGTTTACCTTGTCGGCTGCGCACAAGTCATT
>JABSRV010000124.1 GCA_013214905.1 Psychrobium sp.
AGGTGGGATAGGGCAGACTCGATAACATCACCGTCAAAACCATGATCGTTTAAGGCGGTGCTGCCGATAGAGCGTAAACCGTGAGCGGTTAAGATGCCTTTGTAGCCCATCCTTTTTATTGCGGCGTTTGCGGTTTGCTCGTTACATGGCTTTGAGGGGTCTTTAATGCTCGCGAAAATCCATTTCCTGTGGCCAGTGATTGGTTTGATTGCTGCTAGTATCTCTAAAGCCTGTGCTGTTAGTGGAATGCTATGAGGGCGCTTTTTCTTCATGCGTTGCGCTGGTATATGCCACACCTTATTGTCAAAATCTATCTCTGCCCATGCCGCGCCTGCTGCTTCACTTGGTCTTACTAATGTGTGAAGTGACCACTGAATTAAATAGCGGCATGTATGGGTTATGTTAGCCATCTTAAAGACGTTGAAGAATATTGGTAATTTATCAGGGTGGATTGTTGGCATGTGTTGCTTAATAGGATCTTGAAACACATTTTTAATACCGCTGGTGGGATTGTCTTTGATGTAACCGTGATTAACGCTGTAGGTCATTATCTCATTTATACGTTGGCACAATCGTTTGACTGTTTCTAATGAACCGGATTTTTCAACAGGGCGTAAAATGTCGATGGTGTCTGGTGCGTTAATTTCTAAGATAGGGATATTAGCCAATGCAGGGAACAGGTGCCTTTCTAATGATCGCCAAATATCGGCGGCGGTATCTTTTTGTATTTTGGTTTTCTTTGATTCGAGCCATAAAGCTGCAATATGTTTGAAGGTGTTGTTTAGTTCTCGTTGTTTGCTTTTTATTTCATTGTCTCGGTGGCTTTGTGGATCAATATTTTTAGTGAGTAGCGTTCTTGTTGTTAACCTTAGCTCCCTTGCTTGGGCTAGGGTGATTTCAGGATATTGACCAAAGGAAATGATTTTTCGCTTTTTGGAGACAGGGTGGCGGTAATTAAAGAGCCATAATTTAGAAGCGTTTGGTTTTACTCTTAACATCAACCCATCGCCATCGGATAGGTTATATTCCTTTATTTTTGGTTTTGCCGCCTTAACTTCCGTTGCTGTTAGGGGCTTAACTTTGATAGCCATATAACCTCCAGTGACAATAATGGTAACACTGAGTTAGTGTTACCTTGTGTGGTGTTACCTCTGATGTTACCAAAAGTGCGGTATCTTATAAACTCTCTTAGGATGCTATAGGCATAAAAAAACCCGCAAACCTTGTTTTAAGAGGGTTTGCGGGGCTTTTAGGGTCTTGGTAAGACCAGAATGTGGTGGAGGCGGCGGGATTTGAACCCGCGTCCGAAAAACCTACATCCTCGGTACTACATGCTTAGTCATGTCTTTTAGTTAACCGCGACCACTCCGACAGACAGGATTGGTATTGGCGAGCCTGATTAGTTTTAACGCTTCAACTACAGACGAAGTTTCCGCGCGATCAAGTGTAGGGTGACTTTCCGAACCTCTGCGCACAAGAAACACGTGAGTGGAAAGCTAGCTAGCCTAAGCTGCTAGAGAGTACTGTTCGTCGTTTGCGAATAGTTTAAGTGCGGCTTTTTACGAGGCCAACCGCCCCTCGACATGCACCTTGGGTTTCAAGAATCTCGTCGAATCCAGAATCGCCCCCAATGCGATAAATCCATTCTACTCGCTGCTAACACATTGAGCAACCGTTAGAATGTTTGTTTGCTGATTTTATATGCGTTATCAGCAAACAATGCGTCTTTTAACGCAATGAATCTTTCATAACACGTGATTTTTCACGTGCCCAATCTTTTTGTTTGCCGTCTTCACGCTTGTCGTGTTCCTGTTTACCTTTACCTAGGCCAATTTCTAATTTAGCCCATGCACCTTTCCAATACATGTTTAGTGCCAAAATAGCGAAACCTTGACGGTCGACTAAGCCTTGGAATTTTTCTAATTCACGTTTATTGAGTAATAAACGTCTAGGGCGCTCTGGCTCACACACCACATGGGCGCAAGCTGTATTTAGCGGCGTGATATGACAACCCAGTAAAAGAGCTTGGCCACTTTGAATAATGACATAAGCGTCGGTTAGGTTGATTTTACCAACGCGCATTGATTTGACTTCCCAACCTTGTAGCTCTAGGCCAGCTTCGGTCTTTTCTGAAATTTTGTATTCGTGAAACGCTTTTTTATTTTTGGCTATTGAGCCGGGACTTACTTTTTTATGTTTAGCCATGTCTTAATAAACTCTATTTGCTGTAGGGCATCGGGATAATTGCAAGATAATGCGATGAATTATATCAACGAAATGAAATGTTTGATGCCCGAAAAATTATCACCAAGTTTACCAGCTAATATTGTGCAAGCAAGCCCATTTAATGTCTTTGTCAACAGGCATTCTTTGTGCGTTATGCTATGATGGCGCCGAATTGGTGAGGGATTTAAAATGGCTCAAGTAAACCGCAGTGCATTGGTGATGTTTAGCGCTGCTCAAATGTATGATTTAATTAATGATGTTTCAGCATATCCGCAGTTTTTACCCGGCTGTGTTGGCAGTGATATTGTCTCTTTTGACGGTGATGTAATGGTGGCAAGTGTTGATGTAGCCAAAGCAGGCATTAGCAAAAAATTTACCACGAGCAATACGTTGAAATTAAATGAGCGCATTGATATGGCTCTGGTAGATGGCCCCTTTAAGTCTTTACAAGGCGGCTGGCAGTTTTTGGTGCTTGATGATAATGCCTGCAAAGTCTCTCTCTCTCTTGAGTTTGAATTTAGCAATAAGTTAGTCGAGATGGCTTTTGGTAAAGTATTTAAAGAGCTTGTCGGTAATATGGTTGGGGCATTTACCCAGCGGGCGAAGGTCGTTTATGGATAATAATATTAGCGTGTTGGTGGTTTTTGGTTATGCACACAAGCAAAAAGTCATCGAACTCAAGGTAAATAAAGAAGATACCGTTGCGCAGATTATTGAGGCGTCTGGCATTAGTGGTTATTTTACTGATTTTGATTTTTCAGCGCCCAAGGTCGGAATATTCAATCGCAGCGTGAAATTAGATGATACCTGCCGAGATGGCGATCGCATTGAAGTATATCGTCCACTTATTGCTGATCCTAAAGCCGCAAGATTAAAACGTGCACAAAAAGCAATCGATGAAGGCCGCGCCGATAAAGTAACCGGTGGCCGCGTTAACGCCATGCGCAAGACTGAAGATTAGTTGTACCAATTGCACAAAATGATTTGATCATTTTTCGTGGTCTAAACGAATCATAGCGTCGTTATTTATTTTCTTTGTAGAATAACTACATATGTAAATAAATGCCTTGCTCTTATCCGTTTATCCTCATTACAAAAGAGCTCACTTCATTTATACAACTGGTATTAGCACTATTTATGATGCCTTGTTTTATCTACTAGAATTTCATTTTTAGCTCTGCTGCGACTTCCTGTTCGCGGGAGGGCATTGCCACTAGCTTGTTGTCACCTTTACACCACACTTCAAATACACTATATTGAAAAAATAAACGAAATAATCCTATAAAAAGATAATTATAACAGGGAGTTAAATAGTTATGCCTGATGTAGCTGCAACGCCGTATAGTGATTTAGAAGATAAGTGCTTCTGGAAGGCGGGGGTGGCGGGTGTTGAACTTGGCACGGAGTTATTTGACGGTCTTCACCAAATCAATATTGATGTTAAAAAACCTCGTATTTCTTCTGTCGGTTCGTGTTTTGCGCAACATGTTGGCAAGTGGCTGCTCCAAGGCCAGCATTCATTTAATCAATCAAAACTTGATACCGAACAAGTCTCCAGTTTTGCCTTTGGCAATATATATACCCCAAGAAGCTTTTTACAATGGCTAGACTTTGCCAGCGCTGCAACCACCGATACAGTTGATTACAGTATTTACGTTGATGACTCGAAGTTTTATGATCTGTTACGTCCCAACTTTAATCGGTTGGGTTATGACTCTAAAGAAGCGTTAATTAGTGCCCGCATAGACGCCGTTAATGAGATGGTTGAAACGATTAAGCAAACCGATGTGCTTATTTTTACACTCGGACTCACTGAAGCATGGTCCGATGCCAACGGTATTGTCTATCCGAGTTGCCCTGGCGTTATAGCGGGGCAGTTTGACGCTAACATTTGGTATTTTACTCAGTTCACAGTTGAGCAACTTAAAGCAGATTTAGAAGAAATTGCTCACCGGTTAACTAAAATATCCAGCGGATTGAGCATTATCCTAACGGTATCACCAGTGCCATTAACCGCGACGGCAACTGACAAGCATATTTTAGTGGCTAATCAGCATTCAAAATCTGTGTTACGCGCCGTTGCCGGAGAGCTTGCTGATGCTAATGTTACATTTCAATATTTCCCGTCTTATGAAATTATTACTGTACCAAACAGCAATGATTTTAGATTTCATGAAAATCGCCGTACGGTGACCATCGATGCGGTAAATTATGTGATGGAGCATTTCAACACTGCGCTTGGCCGTGTAAATGATGGCGCCGATTTACATAACAAGTCGCCACAATTATTAACCGCTGATGAGGCCGTATGTGAGGAAGAGTTGTTGCAAGCTAGCCGAAAACTGCAAGTTGAAACAACAGATTTGGCCGTTTTTGACTTAACCTTGTTGGGGGATAGTCATATGGAGAAACTTTCCCGATCTCTGAATCAATTAGGCGTTAAGCATTGCGGCGGCATGGTGATGAGTGGTTCGGGTTTTGCTCAGAAAAGATTTGAATTGTGCGATAGTGAATATTTTGTGCCATTAGAAAATCCACAATCAAGAAAGTTGTGGTCTGCCGTTTATCATAACTTAGCGCAATTAGAACAAAGTCCGTCAGATGAAAAATCTACTATTATTACTAATATTGGTATGCAGACTCATCAAACGTTGGGCGCGTTTATAGATTGGGTTGTTGTTCGTTATCCTAATAATTTGGCAAACTTGAGCATTGATCTTATTATCGAATTCTTTAATGAATATCTGCCAGAACAATTCTCACTAATACTCAAACTGCATAATGCAGGGCATAGAATGATTGTTGTGTCTGATCCGCCATTTATTAAATATAGTAATGAGTCTGAAGTGTTAACAAAGTTGCTTTATACCTATTTTGACGCTGCAGCACATGTTTGGCAGGGATTTGATATTCAATTCTTTGATGCGGCTAGCGCCTTTGACGCAGAGATTAGTGATCAAGAAACTTACATGAGTAATGACGTATATGAAGACGGACATCGAGATTGGGTTCACGGAAATGACAAGTATTATACTTGGCTGGCCAATAAGTTGATCAAATTGACGGCTGATTAATATTCAATCATCGCCGCTCTTTGCCATCCATGGCACCGCGGCATTGCGTGCATCCTGAACATAAAAAAGAGGGCAATATTTTCATATTGCCCTCTTTTTTATTTGTATTTACCGTTAATTGATAATCGGTGTATTAAAGTCTTCATGTAACTTGTAATCACCTGTGACGGTGACTAATTTGTTTTCTTTAAAGGCCAGGATCAATTCACGATACGTGATTTTTGCATTACGTCCTGATTTAAAATGAAATACATAACGCCACGTATCACCACCAAACACGTCATCAACTATCGGGCGCCCAATGAGGAAAGCCACTTGCTCTTTGCTCATGTCGATACGAAGTTTATCAATATCTTGTTGTTCTACGAAGTTACCCTGGGGTAAGTCTTGCTTGAATACCAGCCAATCTACGAATGCGCAAGATGGTAGGGTAATGCTTAGTGCTGCTACAAGTAACAGTTTTGATAGGGGTTTAAGATTCATCTTTCCTCAATTATAACAACGTGTCTGTGGGACTTGGATAGCATAATAGCCAAGGGGTTCCCTAAAGTAAATTTTATTTCTGCATTAAGCTATTTTAATCTTTAGGTTGAGTCGAGAACTGCTGGTTTAACAACGATATTGAGTCAGGGGTTACTTGTAAAATACTGCCTTGATCATACCAATCTCCTAATACAATACGTTCGGCCTGTTGGCCATTGAGTGAGAATAGGTGCCTGTTAGGGCGATGAGTATGGCCGTGTATCATTAATTGCACGTTATGCAGGCTCATTTGCAATTCTACTTCAGATTGTGTCACGTCCATGATGTCTGCGGCTTTACCTTGATTACTTAATTGTGAGCGCTCGCGCGCTTGTCGTGCAATTTTTTTTCGATAAGACAACGGCAAACATAACATCATGGTTAGCCACCATTTGTTACGACTTTTTTTACGAAACTTTTGATAGGGGATATCTAAGGTGCATAAACTGTCGCCATGCATGATTAAGGTTTGTGTGCCATAAAGGTCGATAACCTGACTTTCGGGCAACAATGTCATGCCGCTTTGCTTGGCAAATTTTTTGCCGATGGAAAAATCTCGATTGCCGTGAATGAAGTAAACCGGTACTCCTGTGTCGCTTAGCACTTTAATATGTTTAGCGATGTGTTGGTTAAACGGCGTTTTATTGTCGTCACCTACCCACACTTCAAACAAGTCACCTAAGATATATAGCGCGTCGCAGTCAATAGCGTCGTGTTGTAAAAACTGAACGAATAGTTGACTGATGTCGTCTCTATCATCAATAAGATGTAAGTCGGCAATAAACAGGGTTTTTTGCATATTTTGAATCACTCAACTCGAAAAGTTTTGAAAAAAAAGGCACTAAAATTAGTGCCTAATATACCCGTTATCCTTGAAGCCGCAGTTTTATTAAGAAATACGTCCTGTATTTCTCCGAAGGCCGCCGCAAGCGACGTTCAAAATATTTCCAGAATATTTTGTGTCAGCGGATTAGAATCACAATCACTTATAAAACATAAGCTCAGGCGATTCTAACCTTGACGGCTTCACTGCAATTCCAATGATCTTGGGTATATATAGCTAAATAACAATGAGATCACCATAATACAAGGTTATTCTTGCGTAAAATGATATATACGGGCTACAGTGTTGCATAATATGAAACGTGAAATTGATGGCACAGACGTTTATGGACAATAAACAATTAAAGATGTTTTTAGCATTAGCTGACTCACTGCATTTCGCGCAAGCGAGTGTGCAATGTCACGTGAGTCCGTCAACCTTAAGTCGTAATATTCAAGATATAGAACAGCAGCTTAATGTTATTTTGTTTGTGCGAGACAATAGAACGGTTAACCTGACTCGTCACGGTGAAATGTTTGTGCAATATGCAAAAACCAGTTTGGCGCAATGGGATATATTTAAAAACTCGTTGGGCAGTGATGATGACGAGCTGCAAGGTGAGTTAAGTATTTACTGTTCGGTGACCGCTAGCCATAGCTTTTTACACCAAATATTGGCTCGCTATAGAAAACAGCATCCTAAGGTTGAAATTAAGCTGCGCACGGGTGACGTGGCAGACGCATTGGGACGAGTTCATAACGGCCAAGAAGACATGGCTATTGCGGCGCGTCCTGATCAACTACCGCCCAATATGTCGTTTCAAACCATTGGTGTCTCACCATTAGTGTTTATTGCGCCAACTGCACGTTGTGAGGTGCAAGCACAAATAGACAGCGGCCAATTTAGTTGGAGTGAGATACCGTTCATTGTGCCTGAGCAAGGTTTGGCACGAAAAAGGCTGGATCAATGGTTTAAGCGCAAGAACATGCGCAGTAAAATATATTCTGAAGTGTCGGGCAATGAAGCCATTGTTAGCATGGTCAGTTTAGGATTTGGAGTCGGTTTGGTTCCTAGAATTGTATTGGATAACAGCCCTTTAAAAGATTCCATTCAAATTGTTGATGTGACGCCATTATTAAAACCATTTGAAGTGGTGATTTGTTGTTTGAAAAATCGTGTGAAAAACCCATTGCTTGATTCTTTATGGCAAATAGCCAAAGAAGGCATTGACTAATATGCAAATCAAGTTAGTTTATACCCATAACCAATGAAGATGCAGGTTTTGTAACGCTCTAAAACCTAATCTACTGCGTTGCGCTCAATCCCAATAGCCAGCTATTGGTCAATCGCGCGCCTTGTATATTGAATTTTATATCATTTACAAATTCCCGCATTTCCAATGGCCACGGGTATAGGATCATTATTTAAGCATTAAGGCCAGACGAATGAAGAAGCATAAGAATGAAGACAAGTTATTGAAGTTGGCGATGCAACTTGGCTTGGCTTACGCGCGCAAGCGTGGTTATGGTGGATTGGATAAAGCAGAGACGAATAAAGATAAAGTTGAAGTAATTTATCGCATGTTAGTGCATGAAAAATTGATAAAACCACTGCCAGAAGATAAAGAGGACGGTCCTAATCTTAAGCACCGTTTGGTATTATGGATTATCGCTCAGTTACCCGACGACCATGAGTTGATGAAATAATCATAGGCCTCAAATAGCATGGGCCAATACCCATGCTGTTTTCTGCCTTAACTATTAGAGTCTATTGATAAAATAGGAAACTTGTTTTCACCAAAAGAAACAGTAACTGATTGAACTTCTTTTGCGTCAAAGCGTAATTTAAACGGTAATGGGCTGCGGCGTTCACCGTCGGCAAACAATGCCATTAAATGCTTATCTTCCAGTGTTCTGCCACCAGACGACGAATTTTGTAACGTTAGCACCGCCCATCGCTCACCAAGCTTGTTGGTCATAATAATGTAGTTGATAAGCTCAAAATCGCTGGCTTGTGGTTTTATATTGCGATCATTGGGAAAAGCCAATTCGAAATTGTTGCTAATCACGCGCTCAACCACTAATACTTCATTCTCTTCTAGCTCGGTTGCGTTGGCTGTTGTGATACTGAGCAATAATACACAGATGCTGTACATAATTTTGTTCAAAACTATTCTTCCTTATTGGTAGGTTTTACCTTTGTGTTTTAACCAGCCGCCAGTGTGACGCGCTCTTGGATCATGATGTGTCCAATGAACGACACCGCCCTTACGATTCCATTCGTATTCTCCATAAAATCGGACTTGATCGCCAATGGCAATTGAGGTGATTTTAGGGGCTAAATCAATATTATGAGCTATCAATATTGTTTGGCCGGACGAGACACGAAGAAGAAATCTTTGATGTCTTGACCCTTTATTGTCATCCGATAATATTCGAACAACCGTGCCGCTATCTAGTACTTGTACATCACTAAGATGATTGGCGAAAGCCTGACTTAATGACTTGGTTGACGCCGCCTGAGCGGGCGTTGACCAGTGCAAAAATATTAACGTAATGACAAGTAAAACGAATAATCTGCGCATAGTTTTAACCTTCCTTGGATTTATAGAACCTGAATATTAGTCAAGATTTTGTGTTGCTTTAAACATCACAAAACCTCGTGATAAGAAAATACCACTAAATACGCCATAGAGCACGCTGAGCAATGCAACAAATATAAGATCGTCAATTATCGGTAGGTCTCTAGCAATGGCGAATCCGACGAAGTATTTAGTCAAAAATATAGCCATCATTAACACTAAGGGAACCCAGCTGCCGGGAATTGTTAATCGATTGTTCTGGGAAGAGAATGATACAGACTTTGGATAGGCCAAATTTATGCCGATAAACAATGTGATAAGCAATCCTAATCCCCATAATCCAACCGTTAATAGGCTGGTATCAACGGCTGAATAAACACCAAAAATAGAAAAGGCCAACATAGCT
>JABSRV010000125.1 GCA_013214905.1 Psychrobium sp.
ATCTTGCCATCCGTCGATACACCAAATTCAACGCTGCCGACATGAGCATCTAATTCAAAATGATTAATATTGGCCAACGCGATTTCTTTGGTAAAGACCTTATCGCCGCCAGCCATTGCAACGCTGCTTATTGCCACTAGGGAAACGAACCCTAACGCTGCCCACACCTTTCGAGTATTAGTAACGGTTGTGTTCATTAGTTTGTCCTTTCAATTAATCTTATTGATATGCCTAGCTTAAGCGAGAATGATGCCAACTCATTTAAAATAGTTAATAGACTGTTTTAAATGGAGAATTTTATAACAAATAACAAGGGGGTAATCAGAGTGGCTAATTAATAATAAATTTAACGATTAGTTAAAATTTATCACCACTCACCTTTAATTGCCGAATTAAACATCACATGGCAAATAAAGTCGCTCTTTTTTGGCACTAGGCGATAACAACAAAACAACAAAAAAATATTAAACTGTTTAATATCAATGGAATGGATATTTTTTATAAGGTCGGTAATTTTAGGTACGTTTATTGCTTATGAAATATAGAGAATAATTTTTTGATTTAATGACAAACAATTGTCACAAAGGAGTATCACATGTGGAAAGATGACACGGTACAATCTAACTCACATTACCTTTTCCAGTCTATGTTGTGGGTTGCCATCGTCTGTGCACTTATTTTATTTATGCCATCAACGATGGTTAGCCAACTGAAATTAAGTAGCTGGTTAAATGAGTCGTCACATTTTATTGGTATATTCTTTTTGATCAGCGCTACTTATCTTGCCATTGATTTTTTGAGTCACTTTGTTAAATCGTTTCGTAATAAACAGCGTCAATCGCAATTGTCGGATGTTATTCAAGATCGCATCAAAAACTTAGCGGGTGGCGAACGTGCAGTACTAAGAGAGTTTTACTTACAACGCCAAACATCATTATGGTTGCCTAAGTATGAGGCTGATGTAAAAAGCTTACTCACCTCTGGCATTTTAATGGCTGTAGATTTCAATGCCATGTCTCGAAAGAATGACCTTGGTGAACAAGAGATGGAGCTAATGATATCGCACCTAGCTCGCCCTTACCTCACGAAGACTCGATTAAAGTTACCCCAAGGCAAGCCAAGTAACGATGACATTACCTATTTAAAACTGGCACGCCCTAGTTACATTTTGCCAATTACTCAATACAAACGCACTGCTTAATGTATTAACTTACAGCAACTGACGCCTCAAAATAAACGCCTCTAACGTTAATTCTTAGGGGCGTTTTATTGATTGGTAAACTCAGGTAAATTAATACAGAAACAAGCACCAAGGCCTACTTTGTCAACCAATGTAATACTACCGCCCATACCCGACAGCAAGATACGACACAAACTTAAACCAACACCCAGCCCATTGTTTTTGGTGCTAAAAAATGGTGTAAATAGTTTTTCTTGCATGCTTTTTTCAATACCATTGCCATTATCTTCGATACGGACAACAACATTATTGTTTTGAGTAATCGCTGAAATTTCGATAAACAATAAATCACCAGATTTTTCTAATAATGCCTCTATCGCATTACGTAATAAATTCACCAATACCTGCTCAAGTTGTAGTTCATCTGCAAATACATAGACCGGATGAGTGGCTGTTTGATGCTTAACTAAAATATCAGCCTCAGCGATATTATGGGACAACATTAACAATACGCTGGCAATTGTTTCGTTTATATCCACTTTTACACAATTCGGTTCACTACTTTTTAATATTTCAGTGCTTCGCTCTAAAATGGCTACCGCCTGCAATGAGTTATCACGCACTTTATCTAAACTACGACGTAATGAGTTTTTGTCCAGCGGCATCGCGCTTAACTGTTGCTGACACAACTCGCTATATCCTTTAATGCCGGTTAATGGCCCACGTAACTCTTGCGCAAAACTGCGAGATATTTCACTCAGCCCAACATTGCGCTCTAACATTAACAGCTTCTCTTTTTGCGCTATGATTTCATTTTGAAAGACATCTTTTTGGCGTGCTTGATTTTTTGCATTGTGTTGTTCGAAATAAACGCGGCGCTGTAAATTATTAATGGAGTCTACTAATGTGTCGAGTTCATCATGAGCAAATTTTTTTTGCCGGTCTAATGTGATTCGATTAGGTTTTTCCCCCTCTCTATATAAGGCCAAATCATTTGAGATCCGCGTGAGGTGTCGTCCAATAAGGTGATTAAAAAGAAACAGCATAAACAGCACAACAAAAGCCGTTTTAGTGGCATTGGCCAATAGCATAAAACTACCAAAGTCTAATAGGTGCTTATAAGTACTGTCCATTTCACTATAGACAATTAGATAGCCCATATTTTGATCATTGCTTTGTAGTTGGTAATTGACGTCAATACGATGCTGTTGAATATTGTTAGCGGTAACTTCACCAACATTAAATCGCACATTTTCAGGCAAAACTAACATCGCACGTTCCACCGAAGGGATATTAACAATGCCTTGTAACTGCGTATAAATTTGTGAATCATCGTAGATCCACACACTTTTACTCAGACTATCAAGTAAGCTTTGTTCGATAATTTTATGGTACATACTATGTTTGCTTAACTCATGATTATATTCGCCATACACTTGAATCACAGTTAGTAACATAGCAATACACGAACTAAAAATGACGGAATATAAAATAAACCATCGTCCAAGCAAGCTATAACGGAATGAGTAGTTACGCATTTTTAAAAGTCTTATATTATTTGAGGCCATATCATACGTTAATTATCAGCAATTTGGGAAATCTGATGTTATAAAAGTGTTAACTTTTAAGTCATTCCTTTTTCTACGTTCCCTAAACCGCGAGAATGTAAGCTATTAAATCATCCATTGGCCGTAACTAGTCATGCATACCCTAGCGGATTAGGCTATTATAGCGGCGCCTTTATTACATGACTCAGGATTATCAGATGCAACGTTTTGACCCCGTACTTAGACAAGATAAAGTTGATTTAGACCTTATCTCTCTCCTCAATACTTTAAATACTGCGTGCAAAGAAATTTCATTTCGCTTGTCACAAGGCGCGTTAGCCGGAATTTTAGGTTCGACTACCGATGAGAATATCCAAGGCGAAACTCAAAAGAAACTCGATGTGATTTCTAACGATCTGATTAAAGAAATCCTATTAGAGTCAGGCTTAGTACGAGCGATAGCATCTGAAGAAGAAGACACTATCGTTGCTGGTTCACCTGATGGCCGTTTTTTGGTGTGTTTTGATCCACTAGATGGTTCATCAAATATTGATATTAATAGCTTGGTCGGCACTATTTTCTCTATCATGGAAGTGCCAGAAGGCATGCAAGGCGCTAACGAAGAAATGTTCCTACAGCCTGGCACTGCACAAGTCGCTGCAGGTTATGCGTTATACGGAGCGTCAACACAATTAGCCTTAACAACAGGCCAAGGCGTGCATCTATTTACCCTTGATAATACCATCGGTGAGTTTGTATTAACGACCGATAAGATGACAATTTGTGAAGATACACAAGAGTTTGCCATTAACATGTCAAATCAGCGTTTTTGGCAACCTGCCATGCAGCAATATATCAACGATTTGTTAGCCGGTGATACAGGCACGCGCAACAAAAACTTTAACATGCGTTGGATAGCCGCGATGGTTGGCGATGTACACAGAGTATTAACTCGCGGTGGCATCTTCACTTACCCAAGTGATAACAGAAACCCAAACAAGCCTTACAAACTTCGCTTAATGTATGAAGCTAATCCAATGAGCTTTTTAGTAGAACAAGCTGGCGGTTTATCAAGCACTGGCTATGAGCGTATTATGGAAATTGAACCAACCGAAATTCACCAACGTGTAGCGGTTATTTTAGGTTCTAAAAATGAAGTTGAAACCTGTTTAGGTTATCATAAGTAATACATAACCAGCGCTTCTTTTAATAAAATATAAATGCGCTGGTGTTCAAGATAAAAGCAAAGAGGTAAAGCAATGTCAATTTACGCCGTAGGACACAAGGTTCCGGATTCCGATTCAATCGTCGGTGCAATAGCACTTAGTTACTTAAAGAACCAAATAGGCGAAGAAGTCATCCCAGCTCGTTTAGGTGAACTTTCTCCTGAAACACAATTTATTATCGACAAATTTGGTTTTGACGCACCTGAACTCAAATTAAGTTATGCAGGACATAGCCTATATATTGTTGACCATTCTGATATTGCATTAGCACCTGACGATATTGACCAAGCAACTATCTTAGGCATCGTTGATCACCACAAACTGGGCGACTTAACGTCAGACACTCCTTTAGAATGTTGGATCCGTCCGGTTGGTTGCAGTAATACAGTCATCAAAATGATGTACGACTTTCATCAAGTAGCCATTCCAAAAGATATCGCAGGCATTATGTTATGCGCTATTTTAAGCGACACGGTGATTTTTAAATCTCCGACTTGCACCACCGCAGACATTCGTTGTGTTGAAGTATTAGCTGAGATTGCAGGCGTTGAAGATTTCAAAGCGCTTGGCATGGAAATGTTTGAAGTTAAATCAGCGGTTCTAGATACGCCGATGCGCGATTTAGTGATGCGAGACTTTAAAAACTTTTATATGAACGGTACTCACATTGGCATTGGTCAACTGGAAGTTATCGACTTGTCTATTTTTGACGAAATGAAAGCTGACTTAGCCGCTGATTTAGCCAAATTAAAGCAAGAAGAAGGACAACACACTGTGATGTTATTGTTAACCGACATCATGAAAGAAGGGTCTGAACTTATTATTTATTCTGATGATGAGCAGCTCGTTGAAAAAGCTTACGGTAAAAGTACAACTGACAACAAGGTTTGGTTAGAAGGTGTCTTAAGCCGTAAAAAGCAAATTGTACCGCAATTACAGCAAGTATTTGCTTAACCCCCCAAAAATCAATACAGCATTGAAGACAGTATTATTAACGTCTTCATTGCTGCATATCTCATTTCCAGTACTTATCGTTTAACAAATAGATTTAATTTCATGTTATATCGCCTACGATCTTTTTCAGTTGTGCTTTGCTTATAAGCCAACTTTAAATAGCGACGTGCTTTGTCAGGTTTATTAATTTTCAAATAGCTTTGATATACAGCGAAATAAAATTGGTCGTTGTAAGGCGCTAACTTAATCGCCTTTTTATATAGCCTAATAGCCTTAATATGATTGTGTTGTTTGCTTTGAGTTCTTGCTTGGTCAAAATAACGATAAGGGTTCTTAAATTGCGATAACGCGCTCATTTTTGCATAGACAGCCCACTCTTCTAGCCTATCTTGCGATTGCAATAATAGGGCTAAATTACTTATGACGTTCATATTTGATGGCGCCAATAACATGGCATGATGATATGTTTCTTCGGCTAATCGTTCTTGGTTATTGTGACGATAAACGACGGCTAAACTATTCCACGCCTCGCTATAGGCTGGTGCATTCTCAATTGATTGGCGCAGCAACCAATAGGCGCGATGCCAATCGCCTAATACCATCGCGTCGGCGGCCAGATTATTGAAATACATCGCTCCTAATAAATGATTATTGATTGCCTTCTTTCGCATAGTTCGGCGCGTTCCCTGCGGCAGAAAGTCGAGCGTTACATAATCATTTGTTAAGGATTGATTGCCCTTAACCTTCATTAGTTTGATATTGACGTGGCCGTTAAGTAAAAATAAACCGCCGTGACGATCCCACAATGGGGCTGATTGAATATCTTGTATTTGAAAAGGTATGTCTAAGTATTTTGCCATTGCGACAGTCATAATAACCAACGACAAGCAGTTACCCTGATTGTTTGCTAATGTCTCACTCGCGGTGCGGGTATAGCTATTGTCATAATCAAATGCCCCGTAATCTTTCTTCAATACGTTATCAATGAGCTGCATTGTTATTGATTTTTTTGACTCGCTATTGATGTGACTATGTAACCACGCCTGCTGTTCTTTGCTTAAGACAAAAACATCCTGTGTTTGAGGTAAGTTTGTTGGTTTAACAAATGCACTATCGATTAACAAATGTTGATATTGGTTGCTATCAATGACAACTTCCTTGTTGGCACAACCAAATAATGTGGCAATGATTATTATCAATACTAGTTTAACGAATCTATTCATAAATACTCCAAAGTAGCTTGGATCTATCAAATAAAAATACAACTGGTATATGCTTATTTTTAATACTACGCCCAATATATTAAACGAGCAAATTGATGCCATTAAACTGGCAACATTGACAAATACGCCGTAGTGTTCCAAGTTTAACTATACCCGTGACCATTGAAAACTCGATATACAAGCCGCGCGATTGATTTCGACATGTAAGTCGATAGTAGGGCAACCCAGGAGCAGTTTGCCGAGCAATAGCTGGCTATTGGGATTGAGCACAACGCAGTAGATTGGACTTTAGAACGTTACAAAACCTGCATCTTCATTGATTATGGGTATAAATACTTTGCTTCGCGCCTTTTAAAAAATGGAGAATAACAATGAAAATAATACGCGTGCTTTTTTGGCTGTTCATTATTTTGTTTCTAGCGGGAATATTTTTACCCCAGAACTATCAAGTCGATAGAACCATTATTATCAATTCATCCTTGAGTGACGTTCACAAACTCACCAATGACCTTACCCAATGGCCTAGATGGAGCCCTTGGAGTGAGTTAGAGCCTTCGGTGGAAGTCACTATTGGCAATGTAAAACAAGGCGTGGGGGCAAACCAAGCATGGACAGATGATAGCGGCGGCGGACACTTATTATTTATAGCCAGTAGCGAAAATAAAAACATTACCTACAACATTTGGTTTAGCGATAGCGAAAACCCAGCCCTTGCCAGCATAAGCTATAAGCAATTAACAGCCAATAAAATTCAAGTGGATTGGCATATTGAAGGTGATATAAAAATACCCGTGATTGGTTTTTATCTCGCGTTAATGATGGATATGTTTATTGGTCCAGCGTTTGAACTTGGCCTTGATAATTTAAAAATAGAGGCCACGCCAACAGCATTGACGCAGCCATAATAGAGTTAATTTTACCAATTCCGATAAATATGTGGTCTTGTTGTGTGTATGAAAAATAATGAGTACAAGGCGTTCGATTGACTAAATAATTTATCTTCAGGCACAACAAGATCATAAATTAAATATAATTGGTATTAGCTCCAAGATAAGTTCGGATTGCTCACTACAAAATAAGGATTAAGCAATGACTCTTTGTTATTGTAATCGAGTATTTGCCCATTTAATTGCACAATTTTAGCGCCCGCGCATATGGCGATGCAATGACCAGCGCCCGTATCCCACTCCATGGTTGGCCCTAGTCGCGGATAAATATCAGCCAACCCTTGCGCGATTAAACAAAGTTTCAACGAACTACCCATTGGCACGATATCTACTTGTGGAAACTGCTCGCAAAATTCATGCATCTCAGGGCTGGGGTGAGAGCGACTGCCAACAACGCGCACAATCTCTGCCGCTTTTGTCTGGGTAACATCAAGCGATACAACGCCCTCGTCCGCAAACTGATAGAAACAGCCTAGAGTGGTACTAGCAAAGTACATTTTTTGTAATGCGGGTGCATAGACCACAGCCATCACCGGTTGATTATTTTCAATAAGCGCAATATTGACAGTGAACTCACCGTTTTGCTTAATAAATTCCTTGGTGCCGTCAAGCGGATCGACCAACCAATACGTTGACCACTGCTGTCTTTGCTGCCAAGTTATGTCACTCGACTCTTCCGATAATACCGGAATGTGCGGCGTCAACTCCCCTAAGCCAGCTTCAATAATATGATGCGCGGCTAAATCAGCTTCGGTGAGCGGACTATCATCTTTTTTAGTCCAGGTTTGTGTAGCACCCTGACGGTAAAAACTCATGATGCTATCACCCGCGTCACGGGCAATTTTTTGCAGGCCTTCCAGCAAAATATCGTTCATCGAATGATCCCTTTATCTAGCAAATATTGTGTTAATTTCGCAACGCACTCATCAATAGAATGGGCACTGGTATCAAGAACAATTTCAGGATTAATTGGCGCTTCATAGTCTGAATCAATGCCGGTAAAATTACTGATTTCACCTCGCCGCGCTTTTTTATATAAGCCTTTAGGATCGCGTTGCTCACAGGTCTCTAAGGGCGTGGCCATGTGAACTTCAATAAACTCTGCGGCGGGTAACAATGAGCGGACAAAGTCTCGCTCTTGAGTGAATGGTGAGATAAACGCGCTTAATACAATCAAGCCCGCATCAGCCATTAACTTGGCGACTTCACCTACCCGTCTAATATTCTCTTGTCGTGCTTGATCGCTAAAATCTAGATCGCCGCATAGGCCGTGCCGCACATTATCGCCATCGAGCAAATACGTATGATTGCCACGTTCAATCAACGCATGTTCCAACGCACCTGCTATGGTTGACTTACCCGAACCACTTAGGCCGGTAAACCATAAAACACACGGCTGTTGTTGCTTTTGCGTCGCGCGATCTGACTTACTGACAGCGTGCAGATGCCACACAATATTACTCTCACTCATAGAAAACTCATTAAAATGCTATTTTTGTAAAAGGGAATACCCAAGGGATCATGACGATAACCACCGTAGAATAAACGATAGATAACGGAATGCCGATATATAAATAGTCACGAAAGCGATAATTCCCCGCACTATAAACCATCAAATTTGTTTGATAACCATAAGGTGATATAAAACTGGCACTGGCGCCAAAAATCACCGCCATAATAAATGGACGCGGATCAACACCATAACCAATAGCCAAACTATAAGCCACCGGAAATGCGATAGCCGCGGCGGCATTATTGGTAATAAGCTCGGTAAGTAACAAGGTAAATAAATAAACCGCTATAAACGCGCCAAACACGCCCCACTCGCCAAATAGACTCAACAGACCTTGGCCTAGCAAATCAGCGACCCCGTTATCGACCATAATATTGGCGAGCCCCAAGGCCGAACCAACAATTAAGGTCAACTCGATAGGGAAACGACGCTTAATTTCATCGAGTGAAATCACCCCACTGGCAAGATAAACAATTAATAAAGCAAGCAGGCCTTTGGTTAAACCAATAGTATCGGTTAGCGCTAAAGCCAACACGCATAGAAAGCTAATAAGGACAAACCTTGATTGTTTGATATCTAGTTTTGCGCTAATAGCCGATTCGCTGATCATCACAAATTCTTTGACGGCATTACGCTGTTGATTGAATTTCTTACCCGGTACCAACATCAGCGTATCGCCGGCCAGCAGTTTTATCTGCCCCAAGCCGCCACTAAGTTGTTCATGGCCTCGTCTGATGGCAACCACAGCCGCATCAAAATTTTCTCTAAAGTGACATTCTTTAAGGGTTTTCCCTTTAATAGACGCCGAATGACTCACTACGACTTCGACCAAG
>JABSRV010000126.1 GCA_013214905.1 Psychrobium sp.
TGCTGAATTGCTCTATCGTCACCGGGGGAGGTAACAAAGACCACTTCGGCGTCTAATGCCGCCGCTATCTGGTTATTTAAACGTGCTGAATACTGATGTTTACGTGTTGGTACCAAACCTTCGATAACTAATATATCGTTTTCTTTTAACGCCTGATGCGCACGCTCAACAATTTCTTCAAGCAAGGTATCGGCTTTGTTCCTGCTCATTAAACTCGCCACATAGGACTGAGAAAATGGTTGTGGAGGTTTGATGTTGGGGTTGCTGCCAATAATCGCGGTGGAGCGCTCAGGACCAATGTCTTGACCGCTAGGTTGGGCAACTGGCTTGAAAAAATTAACTTTAATACCGTGACGCTCCAACGCATGGACAACGCCCATGCTCACGGAGGTTAGGCCCACACCAAATCCAACGGGCACTAACATAATTGTTCTAGCCATAATTATAGCTCCTGCTGTGTTAACGCCAAGGCGTCTTGTGCAATGACCAACTCTTCGTTGGTTGGTATAACAAGGGCGGTCGGGCCGCTCTCATTAGTAATGATGCCTGCTTGACCAAATCGAGCGGCAATATTGGCTTGCTCGTTGACACTAAAACCAAATATTTGTAATAGGTTAAGTACATTGGCGCGGATAACATCTGAATTTTCGCCAATGCCACCGGTAAATACCAGCGCGTCAAGGCGTCCTAATGGCACCGTATAAGAGGCGATGTACTTGGCTAAGCGATAACAAAAAATATCAAGTGCTAATCGCGCGCCTTGATGACCCGCCAGTGCTTGCTCTTCAATAACGCGGCAATCGTTTGATAATTCTGAAATGCCAAGCAAACCGCTTTGTTGATTAAATAGCACATTGACTTGTGTTTGTGTGTAATTGAGCTGCTCTATTAAGTATTGTGAAATAGCAGGGTCTAAATCGCCAGTACGAGTGCCCATGACTAAGCCTTCAAGCGGGGTGAGTCCCATGCTGGTATCAACGCTCTTTCCGTTTTTAATGGCACAAATGCTGGCGCCGTTACCAAGGTGAGCACTAATGATATTGAGCTTATCGACGTCAATATTAAGTGTCTTGGCAGCTTGCTGGGTAATGTAATAATGGCTAGTGCCATGAAAACCATATCGCCTGATACCATGCTCTTTATATAACGCATAAGGCAGCGCATACAAGAAGTCTTTTTCAGGTAATGTCTGATGCAATTCAGTGTCAAAAACAGCGACATGCGGCAACTGGCCAAATGCTTTTTTCGCCGCTTTAATGCCAATGATATTCGCTGGATTATGCAGCGGAGCTAACTGGGATACTTGCTCTATTTGCGTTATCACATCATCGGTAATGATCACTGACTGTTGGAATTTCTCTCCGCCATGCACAACGCGATGACCTATCGCGATGATACTTTCATCCAATTGAAATCTTTTCAATCGCTCAACTAAGGTATCTATGGCAATTTGATGGGCCGCATTTTTAGCCAGCTCAATCGTTTCTTTATTGCCTTGATATTTAATTTTTAAAATGGGCTTAGCCGAACCAAGCGCATCGGCTAATCCAGATAATACTTGTTGCTGAGATTGGCTATCAATCAGTGCAAACTTAAGAGAAGAACTTCCGCAATTTAAAACAAAGATAAATTTGTTAGACATGTATTTTACCAATTAATCAAAGATAACGAACAAAAAGTGACAATAGCTTAACTAATCTGTGTAGCATTACGCATCATTTGTTATTACAATCAAATAGAATAAAGCAGATGCTAACGATCAGTGTCTAGTGAAAGCGTATTATACTAATAGCTAACGTATTTAACTAGCAAAGCAGCGGCTTATTTTATACTTATAAACACTTTGCAACCTTTATCACAATGACAGGAATCAAGATGCAAGACATTAAAACCTTGATTGACCAAGGGCGACAATATCAAGAATTATGGCCAAAACAAAAAGCCTTGGCGGTAATATTTCCAGAGCCGAAAATTATTGCGCTTTGTCAGCTATTGCAAAAAACAGCGCCGATGATTGCTTGCATGTCGTTTGTAGTGCATTTTTTATATTTTGGCAATGAGGGCATTCCAAGGGCGCTGGCGATGTCTTTATTAGTGTTGAGCATGCAATATCAAGGACTGATTTGGTTAGGACTTCGCTCGAAACAAACATTGACCATGGGACTTATCTCATGGTGCAGCGATGTTAGACAGCAAATGGTCAATGCAGGCATGTATGTTAAACCCATGACACCTACAGCGTGCTATATGGACATGGCCCAACTGTTAAGTGACGCCTATAGCAAGCTAAACAAGGCTTTTGATCTGCCTTAACGACGAGTTAACCATGAAGTATTTAGAGATTCGTGCAGGGGATAAGGCACTAAGCCATATAAATGAACACGGTTTTAGCGCCGATATGTTTTCAACCGTGCTTGGCGCAAGTGGCGGTCCAAAATGGTTCGTGCTCTTTGGTTTAGATTGCTTTTTGTTTGATGAGTTTTTTAAGCAACGAACGCAGCCTTTGCACTTACTAGGTTCTTCCGCAGGCGCTTTTCGTTTTGCCGCGTTAGCTCAAAAAGATCCAATAGCCGCGATAGGGCGTTTGGCCTCTTATTATTCGCAGGTTGTATATAGCGATAAACCGACATCCCAAGAGATAAGCGATAAAGCGCAGCAAGTATTAGATATTTTACTTGGTGAACACGGCGCGCAGCAAATCATTGATAATCCAACTATTCACGCTCATTTTATTACCGCCCATACGTCTGGCTTATTGTCGTTTGACAATAAAGCGGCGCAATTAACTGGACTGACCAAGAGTTATCTGCTTAATCGGGTGGCACGTAAACATTTAAATAAGCAATATCAGCGAGTTATTTTTGGCGCAGCGAAAACCTCACTACTTATTAACGATCCCCATCAAATCCCTAGCCAATACGTCAAACTAGATCTGAAAAATATTGCAAATGCCATTCTTGCCTCAGGTTCTATTCCACTTGTGATGTCTGGTGTTAAAGATATTGAGGGCGCGCCTAAAGGCATGTATCGAGATGGTGGGATTATTGACTATCATTTTGATTTCTCAATACAAAGCAGCACAAACGATGCACCGCTTGTATTGTATCCACATTTTAGTGGCAACCCAAAAGCCGGTTGGTTTGATAAGAAATTGGCTAGAACGCCTCACAATAGCAGCTTTGATAATGTGGTGATGTTAACGCCAAGCGACGAATTTATTAAGATGTTGCCGTTTAATAAAATTCCTGATCGCGATGATTTTAAAAATCTTGACGCGTCAACTCGCATCGATTATTGGCAACGAGTCTTAAAAATGAGTGAGCTATTGAGTGAAGACTTTGCGAATTTTGTCGCACAACCTGAGCTAACAAAGATTAATCGTCTGCACTTTTAACGCGATAAATATTTATCACAAAATCGAGTTCTATATTTAAATCATCACTTTGATGAATGGCTAAGGTTTGCTTTTCATTGGCTTTCCACGCGAAGGGCGTCATTTGCAACAATGCATCACGATGTTTGGTGCTGGGACAAATGCTAAACTTAAACTGTTCACTGCTAATGCGTTCAAATCCTGAAAATTGCGTGTCTTGTGTATCATGAGCACGCACATCGTCATAAATAAACTCACGTAATTGCCATAAATGACGCGGTCCAGGTGTCACCGTCATCAAAATTGCGGTCTTTTTGGATACACGCACTAGCTCTTTGTCATTGGCGGGGGCGTATACTTTTAGCACAACGTCAATGCTATTATCCTGTAATGGAATTTTGTCTGAGCTTGCTACGCTATAACAACCTTCTTTATCTTGCTGCGCGGCCTTGATAATAGCGGCTTTAGAAATGTCGATACCGTAGTGGCACATGTTGTTTAATTGCTTTTTGATTTGACGGGAATAATAACCTTCACCACACCCTAGATCGAGTAAATTAAAGGCATTATCAGCAAAGTTTACCGCCAAACGTTGACTTATTTCACAGGCCAACGGCTGGTAATAATCTGCGGCCAAAAAGTCCTGTCGCGCCACAATCATTTCTTTGCTATCACCTGGCTCTTTCGATTTTTTACGCTGCACCGGCAATAAATTAAAATAGCCTTGCTTGGCTTGATCAAATTGATGATTATTTTCACAGCGCAGAAATTTACTTTGATCAGGTTGTGATAAATCTTTGTCGCATAGTGGGCAGCTATATAGCATAAATTACTTCTTGTTGGGCAGCAGGTGAGAGGGTAATAAAGCAATCCAGCGCGGTCGGTGTATTGCTAAAAATATGATAATAATGCCATTTAACATGGCTTCAGGTATTACGAATAGCCAAGATATAACAAAGTAATTGTCACCGATTTGTTGCCAGGTGAATTCACCACTGAGCTGTAAATAGAGCGCAATTAACAGTGTTTTCACCCCAAAGGCGATGATACCAGCAAAACTAGCGCAGTAGATTACAAATAGATAAATATTGTGGGTGATAACTTTTGGCGCACTACGATAAATACCGTAGCTAACAATGCTAGGTAGCATTAACCCCAGGAGTAGTTCATGGGGCAATGTGTGTAATGAAATCACGCCAATGAGTAATAGCGGCACACTGGCGACTGCGCTGCAGAGCAGGGCTAGACGTGGGCCCAAAATCAGGGTAATCGCACTAATAGCCATGAAATTTAAGCTGAGTTCGCTAATAATGCCAGCACGAGCAAAACATAGGCCGGTCAATAACGTCGCGCAGAAAAAAAATAGCGCCTGCTGCGTCTTGCTCATTAACATGTTTGATGCCAACGGTTCATGTTATTGGCGGTCAGTTTAAGGGTGTTGTTCATCATGATGGCTGCAAAATAAAAGAGGGCGCATTGTAGAGCAAATTAACCCTTTTGGCTAACAGCTATACCCAAAATCATTGGAATTGCAGTGAAGCCGTCAATGTTCGAATCGCCTGAGCTTATGTTTTATAAGTGATTGTGATTCGAATCCGCCGACAATAAAACTGCGGTTTCAAGGATGACGGGTATATAGGCATTTCTCTAAGATGGCGACATCATGAAACTGATCAAACTTTTTACCCACTTCAGTTAATACGCCAATCTGGGTGAAATTAAATTTTTGATGCAACGCAATTGAGGCTAAGTTTGGTAGGGTAATTAACGCGTAGGCGCGGTGATAACCTTCTTGCTCAATTATCTCTAGGAGGTGCTGATACAATGCAGCGCCAACGCCTTTGACCTGACAACTTAGCGCTTTATACACGGTCAACTCAGTCGAGGTCGCGTAAGCCGCCTTCTTATTGTAAGCGCCGTTGTATGCAAAGCCGACTACTTGTCCATCATATGTGGCAACTAAAAGATGGTACGGCGTATCAATAATATCTTGCTGATACCATTGCGCACGCTCTTCTGTCGTCCACTGTGTCACGTTAAAGGTTACCGTGGTATGGCTGATGAAGTGATTGTAGATATCATTGATAACAGTTAAATCGGCAATGGTTGCGGCTTTGATAGTGATCATGAGGTCTGCTTGTAAACTTGGTGAAACGAGCGCAAGGCCAAACGGCTATGCGCTAGGTTTGAAGATTATACCAATTCCGATAATTAATAGCTCATTCTTGATGGTTAAAACTAACGATAACTGCGTTATTTATTTTCTATGTAGAATAACTACGAACGAGAATAAATGCCTTGTTCTCGTTCGTTTTCCCTCACCAATAATTTAACAGAATTGGTATTAGATCTCGAAGGTTGACCAAATTGGCGCGTGATCAGACGGTTTCTCAATACCACGTAATTGATAATCTACGTCAGACTCTAGGCAATATTGCGCCAAGTTCTCTGTCGCCAATACAACGTCTATTCGAAGACCACGATTATCGTCAAAACCTCGAGAACGATAATCAAACCAGCTGTAAACCTCTGTCCGCTCAGGGTGTAGTAAACGGAAAGTATCTTGTAACCCCCAACCTTTTAGTGTGGCAAGCCATTCACGTTCTTCAGGCAAGAAGCTACACTTTCCGGTTCTTAACCAGCGTTTCGCATTGTCCTCGCCGATGCCAATATCTATTTGCGCAGGGGAGATATTAATATCACCCATCACAATGACATTTTCGTCGTTGGTGTGATTATCAACAAGATAACTTTGCAAGTCTTGGTAAAACTTTTCTTTCGCTGGAAATTTTGTTTCATGACTGCGGTTTTCGCCTTGCGGAAAATAACCGTTTAACACGCGCACTTTATTGCCCGCTTTAGTGGTCACTGTTGCCATTATCATTCTACGCTGCGCGTCGTCGTCGTCGGTTGCAAAACCGTATTGCACGTCTTCAACCTCAAGGTTGGTCATCAAGGCAACGCCATAGTGACCTTTTTGACCATGATAGAAAACCTTATAGCCCATAGCTTCTACGGCTTCTAATGGAAACTGTGGATTATCCACTTTGATTTCTTGCAGTCCAATAACTTCTGGTTGATGTTTGTCGATAAGCTCTTGCAGCTGATGCAAACGTGCGCGAAGTCCATTGATATTAAAAGATACGGCTTTCATAATTAAAATTCTTTTTGTAAGTATTGTTTTGGCTTGTTTGCATACTATCTAACTCTGCATTAGATAGTAAGACTATTTTTATTACTTGATGTTTTTTCGGTCTGCGTTACTCAAAATAAAAATTGCTACGGGTTCTTGGATTTAAATATTCAACCACTTTTTTTGGTAAATAACGAGCAGACACTGTGCCTTCGATCGCCACATTCTCATTTTCTAAATTGATGATTGCCGCTTCTTCGCGCGGAATATTACTGTCGTAAACCATCACATTGGGTAACAATAGTTTGCTGGTATGCACTGAAATGACAATGCCAACTAAGCCATTATCAAGTTTAACCAAGGTGCCAGGCGGGTATATGCCCATGCTTTTAATAAACGCACTTAGGTGGCGCTTATCAAATAGATGACCTTGCGTTTTAAAAATGTAAGACAACGCACGTGCCGGGGATTTTGCCTTGGTTGAATCTTTGGGATAACACAGCCCTTCGTAAAAATTAACCAATGAGACGATTAAGGATAATGGTTCCAATTGGTCTAATTTTTTTCGCGCTGGGTAACCGCTGCCATCAGCATATTCGTGGTGTTCTAGCACGATACGTTTGACCAAAGCGTCGATGTTAGGAGATAGATTTAAAAATTCCACTGAGTATTCTGCATGTCTTTCAACAACATGCTTTCGTTTGCTGGCACTAATGTCACTGACCGTATAAAACTGTGAGGGAATTTTTAATTTCCCAATATCGTGTAGCAAACCAGCGATGCCTAATTGAGCCATTGTTTCCTTAGAGACGCCTAGGGTTTTTGCGATCATCATTGAAATCATCGATACAGATACCGCGTGCTGATAACTGTCCATGTCATCGCGTTCGTCATTGACTAGATGCAAAATTAAATCATCTTTCTCTAATAAGGCTTCAACCATGCCTTCGATCACTTCTTGCGCTTCTTGCAGTGCCAGTAAAGGGCGAGACTGCATCTTACTCGTGAGGGCGCGAACTTTACTTAATGCGATCTGATAGTTTGCTTCACATTTTTTTAACGAGCGACGATACAATTGCATTTCGGCAATTTTTTGCTCTTTTTCATGTTGTAAATCGGCTAACTGTTGCTGCTCTTCGTCTGCATCATCGTCGTCAACCCCCACCCCGACAGCCTGTTGTTGATATTCAGGTAATAAATCTTGAATGGCTGGTAAAGGCACCACGGTGCTACGATCTGGCACCGCGTAAACGAAATGAATGTTGGCCTGGCGCAACATAGCAATTTGTCGTTTTGAACTAATTCTGAATTGACTAAACATAAACGGGTGCGCATTCCATCCGCCGGGTATTTCAATAAATATGCCTGGACGCAGACGGGCAATGGTCAATTTTATTCGAGCTGAAGTCTTGGTCATTAGATCTCTAGTTAATGATTGAAGTTAGTATTAGTGCCGTTATACCGGTAACACTTTTTTATAAGGTTTAACAGTGACTGATGCGTAAACACCGGCACTGACGTATGGGTCGATATCCGCCCATTGCTGCGCAACTACTAACGAATCAAACTCTGCAATGACTAATGAGCCTGTAAATCCTGCTACGCCAGGATCTTCGCTATCAATGGCTGGCGTTGGCCCCGCGACCAATAAACGGCCTTGATCATTTAATAATTGTAAACGTGCTAAATGAGCCGGTCGTGCTGCCATACGTTTTTCTAAGCTATTTTCAATGTCTTGTGCATAAATCATGTAATACATATTAAGAATTCTCTTGATCGTCTTCTTCTGGCATATATTTGAATAAATAGACGCCAGTGCAAATAAATAAAAGGAACGTCAGGCCGGTTAAACCAAACACTTTAAAATTAACCCACGTATCTAAACTGAGGTTAAAGGCCACATAATAATTTAATACGGCGGCGCCGACACACGTTAATCCCCATGCATAGCTTACGTTACGCCAAACCGCGTCTGGAGCCTTAATATCTTTGCCCATCATTTTCTTGGGAATAGACTTGCCAATGCTCTGGTAAATAATCATTACACAGGCGAATACGCTATAAATAATCGTAGCCTTCCATTTAATGAAGTCATCGTTTTGTAAATACAGGGTGAGTGAGCCAAAACACAATATAATGGCAAATATTATCCAATTATTACGAGCAATGCTGCCAAACAAAAGTTTCAATAAGAGTAACTGCAACGCCGTTGCGACAATGAGGGTTGCGGTAGCGACATAAACATCAAAAAGATAGTAGCTAATTAAAAATGCTAGTAAGGGTAAAAATTCTAATAATTGTTTCATATGACGATTTATTTCAATGCTTTTATAATACTAAAATATGAGTGTAATGAAATTTTTTGTCTGGTGCTATGACTAAAATTAGATTTGATACCCTACGTCAATAAAAGTGAAGCGAATTGCCCTCGCTCCACTACTGACTCGGAAGGATTAAGACAGGGTTGCTTGTTTCATACTTTTAATGAACTCACTTAGTTCACTAAGCATAACGTTAGGTTGCGTTAAGTTTTTTTCAATGATCTTTACCACCGCTGAGCCGCTGATAATGCCATCAGCACCGGCTTTTAAACCTGCTTTTGCGTCATCTGGCGTAGCAATGCCAAAGCCTAATAACAAAGGCGCTGCGTTATTGTCTTTTAAGGTAGTGATCAAATGCTCGACTGGCATTTTTACTTTCGCCTCTGTACCAGTCACGCCTGCGCGGCTTAACAAATACGTGTAACCTTGAGTTTGCTCGGCTACTGCCTTTAACGTGGCTGGTGAACCGTTTGGCGGTGCAATAAAAATAGACGCTACACCCGCTTTCTTGGCTGCGGCTTTAAAGGGCGCGGCTTCGCGCAGCGGCACGTCAGCAACTAATACCGAGTGGACACCAG
>JABSRV010000127.1 GCA_013214905.1 Psychrobium sp.
GGTTGCTGCGGTTTAGGCGTGGCGAATGTTTGATATTCCACTAAATCTTTAACAATGAGCGTTGGCAGGCTTGGATGATAAATGCCTTGTTGTGGATAAATAATCGGTGCGTCGATGTTGTTAAACGCTTGTAGTTGACTATTTTTATTGATCACGGTAGCGAAAATATACGACAACATATTGTCTAGATTTAAGCGTCCGCCATTTTTCCAATACGCTTGCAGGGTGTTTTTTTGATCAAGGCTTAAATTGCTATTAACCGAGGTCTTCGTTACATAATTCATCGCGATAATGCTAGTTTTCACCTGAGCGATGGTGCTGGCGTAATTATCATAGGTTGCGGCTGCTTCTCGCGCCGATACGGCGTCTAACACCACTAAATCATATTGATTAAACAGCGCTGTCAGTGCGTCATTACCCTTGATATCTTTGGTTAGTGATTTAGCCGACTTAACGTCAAAATTCCATGAATGCTGTTGCGCCTTAGCGACTTTTTTAAGTAAGGTTATTTTCGCGCCATTACTGTGCGCTGCGCTGACAAACAAAATACTGGCATTGCTTGATTTTTTTGTTATTTGTTCGCTTTGCTGTGCAGCGCTATTGCCGCTTAAACCGCAAAGTCCAACACATAACAGTAATATGCTAATTAGGGAGTTTTTCATTTGTTAGTCTACTATTCGGTTACGTAAATCATGCTGCCATCAGCCATTTCATAGGTGGTGCCAGCCTTTTTACCGGTACCTGAGCCTGTTTGACCATCGCTTTTGAAAGTTTCGATAACATTGCCTGTTTTGACAATAATTTCCATGTTGTCCTTGCCAGCATTTTTAATCACCGTGACATTTTCTGCCATGAATGGGTTTAGTGGGTTTTGCGCAATGGTGATAAGTAATGCTGCTACTAATACTAAAAATACATCGACTAAATTAACCACGGATAGGGCAGGGTTTAGGCCTTCGTCTTCATCAAGCAGCCGCATTATTTTGCTCCATTGGTTCCTTGATTGCAGTGATTGTTGCTGCCGATTTACGGTTAATAAGTGGCATCAGGGCAACTAACTCTTCGACCATCCAGCGCTTTTTTACCGAGGCAATCCAAAAGGTAATCGAGGCGATAACTAAACCGAAAATAACCGCGGCGAACGCGATGCTTAAGTTTTCGCTGATGCCTTGAATGTTGCCGTCGGCTAAGCTTTTTAATGCTGGACCCATTGGGATCATGGTGGCGATTAAACCCAGCATTGGCGCCAAGCGGCTAACGTTACGCACGCCTTCAAGTTCTTTTAGGGCGGCTACATCAAGTTGGTCTTGACTAATGCTTGGAAATTCATTGGCCAAAGTTGCTAATGGATAGCCTTTTAAGGTGAGCTGTTTATTCGAACCTAAGTCATGGCTAAGTAACCTTAAAAAGGATTTGTAATACGCGCGGCGTTGCAAGGTTTGGCTGAAAAATTGCCCCGAGGCAAATAATGAATAGATAAAAAGTAACACGATAATGCAAAGTACCGGTGCCATAAATAAGTCTGACAATTGATACATGAGTTGTTCGATCTGCGAGATCATGATGCGCTCCAATAAGGAATGATACTTGGAAAGGCGCAAAAGATATTGCGCCTGTGACAGTTCAAACTACTTAGCCGTACCTGCTAATTCAGTCACTTCATCGGCTCTAAAGCTTAGATTGCCTGAGGTGCCTGTTGCATCGTAGTAGCTGGTGATTTGCAGTTTATGAGTTTTAGTTGGCGTTTTAATTAAGTAAACGTCGAACTGCGACCATAATAAGTGACCACCGTTAAGGGCATATTGATACCAAGGTGTTGCGTCAAATGCTTTCACCGAATAACTGTTTGCCTGTAGCGGGTAATAACGCAGTGACGCTGGGTCTAGCTTGGCGTATTTATTGTCAAAATCACTCATTGCTTTGCTATCGTCTGCAATGTTAATGGTAAAACTAGCGCCAGTTTTATCACTTGCACAAGGTAAGTTAATATCCCACGCATCATCTTTTGTGACTTGTTGATTAGTCGCAAAGTCAACGTAAACATGTGTTACATCGCCTGAACAAATCAGCGCCGCGTCGATGACTAGCTCTTGCTCTGCATTAAATTGTGCATCGTCGGCGCTTTGCACCGCTGTGTTAAAGGTGATTTGGCCAATGCCACGTCCTGCGGTAGTAATTTGCGTGGCTCTAAATTTAGCAAAGGCGTCATCTGAACTGACAATGAAATAATTCGTTTCTGCCGCTGTTACAACATGCGTAGTAGTGTTGTAGTTATAGAAACCGTCAATGATCGATGATGTAACATCACCAACAAACTTTGTTTCATCACTAGGAATATCGCTGCTTTTTATGGCTAAATAGTCGTCTAGCTCAGACTCTGCTGTTGCATCAATAAAGCTGGCGGCAACTGCTTTTCCGTCAGCATCAAAGAAGTCGCTGTTGGTGCCAGTGGCATAAGCGGTTACTGCGTTATCGCTGTGTTGATTCAAGTAAACACCGCTGCGTTTAAACGCAATGTCCCACTGTGTATCTGTTGCGGCTTGATCGGTAGTTAGCTCAACAACAGCATTAGTGTCTAAATCAAAATAAACAAATACCGACTCACTCATGCTGCCGGTGCTATGAGGGCCAAAGATAACTCCTTGCGTTGGCGCTTTGTTTTCGTCAACAACGGGCTCGGTTTTCTTGTCACTGCTGCCACCACAGGCGGTTAATAATACGCATAAGGCTAGGCTGGTTAATTTGAATGTAGGGTTGAGTTTCATTTCTTTCTCCGAATCATTTTAAAATTGGTAACTAATGCCAGCACTGATAGTGCGGCTACTAACAGGTCTTGCATCAAATAGATTTTGGCGGGCGGATGAGGCATTTTTATGCTCATCAAACAGGTTATCAATGCTCAGGCGCCATGATAAATTGTCGTTTATCGCTTGATTGAATATCGCATTCACCGTGGTGAACTCGTTATTTTCTACGCCTTGATAGCTATCGGCTATCGCTTCGTCTGTTTGATATACCGCATAAACGATAAGCTCAATGTCATAGGCGATGTCGACATTAACGTTAAATTTTATTTGCTGACGGGGACGAGAAAGTAAGCGTTGTTGCTGTTGATCTTCGCTGGTTAAATAGCTGTAATTGAGCTGCATTTGCCATTGGTTAAAGGTCAATTCGGTTGATATGTCAAAACCGCGCATGGTGGCTTGGCTAATATTTTGGTATTGATAAATAGATAAGCCTGATTGCGCCGACTTTTGCGTATCGATGACACTATAAATTAAATTATCGGTTTTTGTGTAATGAACACTAATGTCGCTGCGTAGATCAACGCGCTTGTCAAAAATTGAAGTATTAAAGGTTAAACTTGCATTGATTGAGTCTGCTGTTTCCGGTGTTAGTGCCTTATTACCCAGCACCATATAACCCAATGCTGAGTGATCAAAACTATAAAAACGCTCTTTAAGGTTTGGCACACGATAACTTTGTCCAAAACCTGCACGCCATTGCAGGGTGCTTTGGCCTAAGGTCGATTTTTTCATCATGCTTAGACGCAGTGCATTATGCCAGCCAAAATCAGAGTCGTATTGGCTGCGCATACCTGCCAATATCTGATAACTGTCTTTCGCCCAATTTCCCTGCACGAATAGCTCCGCACTTTCGCGGCTTTCATTATCAATTTCGGTAATGCGATCAACCGGTTTTGTTTGATCAAGTTTGTCGGCGTGAATAACCGCGCCACTCACGACTTCTAGGTTAGCCAATTGAAAAACTTTTTGACCGTTTAATTCAATGAGTTCGATATCTGTATCACGAATGCTATTTGATTGGCCGCTAACTTCTTGATGGCTAACATAACGACCATTAAGCTGCCAAGGCGCTGTTGTGCCTTTGAGGCTGCTAAGGTTAAGTTCAAATTGTTGTTGTTTAACCTTGGTTTGATAAAATATGATCTCGCTTTGGCCGGGTATTTTCGAGCTATCACGTTGTTTATTGTCGTCTAACCATTGATATTTTACGCGTGTATTGATGTGCTCAAAATCTTTATTGCTGCTTAGCGTTAACAGGGTCTTGGCGACACTGGCGGCGTCTTGACTAACGGTTGTTGTGTCATAGTCGTAGCCTTGGTCGTCAATATATAAAACATTAATTTGGCTAAACCAGCCCGCAATATCTTGCGCGACGTTGAGCTTGAATGTGTGATTTACATCGCCATTCTTAATTGCATTACCTTGATATTGACTCATGTCATAATCGATTTTAAAAGCCGATTCTTTGCTCTTTTTAGTGATGATATTAATCACGCCGCCCATCGCTGAGCTGCCATACATCACCGAGGCTGCACCGCGAATAACTTCTATTTGGGCGATATTGCTAACCGGAATTTGGTCTAAGTCGGTTGAAGAACCCGTTGGACTAATCAATGGCTGACCGTCAACAAGCACCAATACATGGTCGCCGTCAAAGCCCTGCATTTGAATGTTGTAACCGTCTTTAACGCTGCGCTTTACCACAATACCAGGGATATAATTTAAGGCAGTCGCCATAGTGCCTTGACTTAATTTGGCAATAGTATCGCCGTCAATCACTTCGACTAATACCGGAGAATCATTGAGTAATTTTGCCGTGCGCGTGCCGGTAATAACAATTGTTTCAATTTGCTTAGGATCACTAGTTGCTTGCGCAAACGTTGCCATAGGCAAGGAGAAAACCAATAAAGCACAATTTAATGTTAAAGAAGTTGTAGTCACGGTATTGTTAATCTAAATGATAGTGATTATTATTTGCATGATAATCTTGAGCAAGTAAAATTGCAAGTAAATTCTTGCGTCTATGGGGATCATTAAAGTCACTTAATCAAGCTAGTAAAGGTAATGAAAAAGAATAGGTATTTTATGTGTGGGTGGGTGTTAAACTGATACATGAAATATATTCTTGCGTTTGTGGTCGCCTGATTCAAACGCAAGAGTTAATAAATATGGTTACACAGTTTGGCTTAGCCTTAGCTGTTTAAATAATGCTTCTTCGCTATCGGTAATGCTTTTTCTATCAAGCAGCGCTTGTTTTTGATCAAGCAATGATTCCATATGCCCCTGAATTTGTTTATTTAGGGCATTGGCTTGATCTTTCCTAATCAAGCCCATTGTTTCTTTTTTCTTAACGTCACCTTTCGCCAACTCAAACAGATCCATTCTCATTTCAATGCGTTTAACGTCGAGAAAATTAATGCCCAAACTATTATATAAAATAGCGGTATTTATCTCATCAGGTTCTATTTTTACCTCGATAGGGTAGTCAGCAATCCTATTAATATTATTTTCAATATAATCAAATGGTTGTAGGTATTTATTGGTTGTATTAAAAGCGTCGAGTTGAGCGTCAGAGTCTGTTTTAAGCTGGTTGTATAAGGCTTTCATTTCTAACGGATCGATATTGGATATTCTATTTGAGAAACATGATTGATTAATCGCATTAGAACTTGCTGTTTTCTCTGTGCTTTGAAGCGTAAATGCAGGAGATACGATGATATTGTTTTGTGTAAATTGTGCGTGTTGCCACTGCGCTTTTTGGCTGCCGTTGAGCGAAATTAATGAGGTCACGATAATTCCCTTATATTGAGTTCTCGATGGTTGCCTAATAAGCATAAAACGAGCCAGAATTTAAACGAATGAATATGCATGATATCGCTTGGGTATGATTTTAAAATGGCAAAAAATATGGCAAAACTTGCCACCTAATCACACGACATGGTGAATGTTAGCCGCTGAAGCGTAAGATAATTAAAACTTCTTAAGAGCCTTATTGTTAAGATGTTTTAATTGATAACTTCTTTGGAATTGTTCTACTATTGCAACCACTTTAAATAATTAAAATTTTTACTCGGATATCAGTTCATGAAAAGTCTTATTTTAATATTGTTGATTATTGTATTAGCAGGCTGTAAATCAACGTCTGTTAATAAACTCATAATGTTGAGTGCTAGCGTTGGCATGAAGTTATCGACTGCCTATGACTATTATGTAAATAAGAAGTTTGATGACGCGTTAAAATTCACAAAAAACATTCGTCCAAAAACTGATTATGATCGTGCGTTCCTTGCATATACTTTAAGCGAAAATGTTTAGCGAACAAGGGAATTTGACTCAAGCAATTCCATATTTAACCACAGCTACGGATTTAAACTTGCTAAATATGAAAATATAAACAGACTTATTAGCCATTTTGGACAAGGCACAATTAGAGCAAAAAAATACTGTAACCCCTCATCTCAATGTAAAGAAATAGCATTAATCCACAAGTGGGCAATGCACTCGATTGACTCTTATTAAGTGGCAATGTTTGTCGCCACGATGAGGTTTTTTTGACACTGCTTGGCAACGGTTAATAGCTGCGAGAATAGATCTATTTAAAATCAGGTGGTTATCTTGTTCTTTAGATCTTGGCACTGTTATTGCTTTTAAAAACGTAATACTAACTTGTCAGTGTGAAATCACAGATTTCTGACACCTGAACAAAGGATTACCGTTATGTTTAAAAGTGAAATAGCTACTAATGCAACAGCGAGCCAAGCAACCAATCAACTCGTATTAAATAGCTTGGGTTTGGAACACGATGGCCAGGTACAATACATGGTGATTAAAAGTGAATTCTCTGGTGAAGAGATTTATTGCGCACTAGCTGGTGGTGAAATTGTCGATAACGACATTAATCTTACCCCTGTTGGCACCGGTGCTTATGAAGCATTAGATTCGTTGCCTGGTGAGGAAATTCAACTTTACGCACTTAGTGATGATGACGACATCATGGCTGAGCAAGTACCAGGTATTATGGCGATGCAAAAAACCGGTAGCCGATTATGTTTTATCAGCAGTAACTTAGTCGAACGCCAAACTCAAATTATGAAAGCGTTCGCCATGACTTCAACGAAGCAATTAGCCGCTTAATTTAGCCACTAATTTACCAAGGCTAAGACCTGTTAACTTAAATGAAGTTATTTGGCTTGGCTTTTTAAATTGCTTTTAAACACTTGTAGCAGCTGCAGCTGAATTTCTATTTTGGCAACCAGCGGCTGTACAAGAGTTGGCACATCTTTTTCGTCAGCTTGTTGTAAAATAACCAAGTCTGCGCCAAGTTCTTGCGAGTAAGGAACAAAACGGTCAGCTTTGGCGACAAAGCCATGTTGCTCGGAAAATATAGCGCTAAACTTCGCCATGTCTTGTTGCTGTAAATCATCAATCGATTTGTCGGCGTCTAATGATTGGCGATAGATTAGTCGAATGTTTTCTTGCAGGGCGGCAAATAGCTGGCTATGTGGCATGAGATTCTCTGTTTAATAGTTAATGCAAAGTTTGATGGCAATATTATACCTCATACCAATCCTCGTTGAAGAGTGATCTTTTGATGCGTAGGAAAAACTGATGAATACTAGGCGCTCGATTGACTAATAGCTGGCTATTAGGATTGAGGGCAACGACGTATTCAACCTGTTTTAACCAGCATAAATGGGCTGTCTTTAATGCAGATTGGTATTAGGGCATCAGTCCTAGATCGATAGGTGTTTTGTGCGCTTGCCCACCAATTTCACGTACCAGCTTAGGTACTAAAAATCCTGGTAGGTGTTGATAAAGTTGCTGCATGAGTTTAACTGCCTCTTTTTGGTCACTGTCAAAGTGAGTCGCGCCGCTCACCTTATCCAATAAATGTAAATAATATGGCATGATGCCCGCATCAAACAATTGCTCACTTAAATCAATTAAGCTGGTGATATCGTTATTAATATCTTTTAGCAATACCGCCTGATTTAGCAAGGTGACGTCTGCTTGTTTGAGTCTTTTACAAATATCGTTAATGCTTTGGTCAATTTCATTGCCATGGTTAATGTGCATAACCATTATCACGTTAAAACGAGATTCTTTGAACGTTTTCAATAGCTCATCGGTAATACGACTTGGAATAACGATTGGCAAGCGCGTATGAATGCGAATGCGCGTCACATGCTTAATAGGTTCTATTAAGGCAAATAGCTGCGCAATGTGCTGATCGCTGGCCATTAAAGGATCGCCACCAGAAATAATTACTTCATTGATTTGCTCATTTTTGGCAATGTACGCCGCCGCTTCAACAAGACCAGCTTTGTTTAGGCTGTTGTCTTGATAAGGAAAATGACGGCGAAAGCAGTAGCGGCAATTAATAGCACACGCAGTGCGCAGCATTAACAGAACTCGATTATCATACTTATGTAATAAGCCGGGAATGGGCGTTTGTTGCTCTTGCAATGGATCGTCACTAAAACCTGCTGCTTCTATAAACTCATCACTTGAGGTCATTACTTGCTTGAATAGGGGATCGTTAATATCGCCACGTTTCATTCGATGCACAAATGGCACCGGCACACGCAAGGGGAATAATTTTCTGGCGCCAAATGAATCTACAAATTGTTGAGGGTCAATAGACAAGTATTGCAGCAGCTTTTCAGGGTCGTTAAAGCCTTGTGCTAGCTCTTGCTGCCAAGTAGTTTGGTGCGTGATCAAATTTTGTATGACTATCTGCGGCATTTGTTTCTAGATTGGCAATTAATCAGGTAGAATCGGCTGATCAATATTTATAGAGTGGCGTGACTATAGCAATTATTCGTTTTTGCTGTAAGGTTTGTGCCCAATATTATTATAATAATTTACATTACAAATTTTGAAGAGCGCATTGCTCTGACAATATAACGAGGAAGTCATGGCTACAGTTAGCACTAATGAATTTAAAAACGGTCTTAAATTAATGTTTGAGGGTGAGCCAAGTGTCATCGTCGACAATGAAACTGTAAAACCGGGTAAAGGCCAAGCATTTAACCGTGTGAAAATTCGCAAGCTGATCTCAGGCAAAGTGCTAGAAAAAACCATCAAGTCTGGCGAATCTTTTGAAGTGGCTGATGTGGTGGAATGTAGCCTGTCTTTCTTGTATGCCGACGGTGATTTCTGGCATTTCATGAACAATGAAACGTTTGAGCAAATTGCTGCTGAAAAAACGGCTGTTTCTGCTGCGCTAAAGTGGTTAGTAGAACAAGACGAGTGTATTTTAACGTTATGGAACGGTAATCCTATTAACGTTACCACACCTAATTTTGTTGAATTAGAAGTGATGGAAACTGATCCAGGTCTTAAAGGCGATACTGCTGGTACTGGTGGCAAGCCTGCTACGTTAAGTACTGGCGCTGTGGTACGTGTACCACTATTTATTCAAATTGGTGAAGTTCTTAAAGTAGATACTCGTACCGGTGAGTATGTATCGCGCGTTTCGAAATAAATAACGTAACTATTCAGCGTCTTGCCATTTGTCACCATTTTGTTGTCGAAAGTGCTCATTTATGCGTATAAACTCCGCGCTT
>JABSRV010000128.1 GCA_013214905.1 Psychrobium sp.
GCCCTACTATATGGAACAATAAATTATTAACCAATGGTGTAATTGTAAAAAAATATGTTGAATGTGAATGTAAATTACAAAAGTGCTTCTTAGTTAACATTGTGGCAACATTTTGAGCTGGGAATAAAAAAGCCCACGATAAAGTGGGCTTGGTCATTTGTTATCAACGATTATTTTAGCTGCTGCCACAAATAGCTATATACCAATGCGTACATGTCGGCGCGCTGTTTGTTATCAGCAGCTCCGGCATGTCCACCTTCCATGTTTTCGTAATAATAAACTTCGTGCCCCAAGTCTTGCATTCTGGCGACCATTTTTCTGGCATGAGCAGGGTGTACGCGATCATCTTTGGTTGACGTGGTGAAGAACACCTTAGGATAATCGGTACTGGCGTTTAGGTTGTGAAATGGTGAGTAGGTTTTAATGTAATCCCACATTGCCGCGTCGTCTGGATCGCCGTATTCAGCCGACCAGCTAGCGCCCGCCAATAACTTGGTGTAACGCTTCATGTCTAATAAGGGGACCTGACAAACCACCGCGTTGTATAAATCAGGTCGACGGGTGAACGCCGCGCCCATTAACAAACCACCGTTGCTGCCACCCTGAATACCTAGGTGTTTAGGAGAGGTGATTTTACGGTCGATTAAGTCTTGTGCAATGGCTTCAAAATCTTCATAGGCTTTGTGGCGATTAGTTTTTAATGCCGCTTGATGCCAACGAGGACCAAATTCACCGCCGCCGCGAATATTTGACAAGATGTAGACGCCGCCTTTTTCCAACCAGTTTCTACCGAGAATGGATGAATAACTAGGCTTTAGTGATACTTCAAAACCGCCGTAACCATATAGTAACGTTGGGTTGTTGGCGTCTAATTTTATGTCTTTTTGCATTACTGCAAAATAAGGAACCTTGGTGCCATCTTTTGAGGTGGCCCAATATTGTTTAGTGACGAGGTTGTCGCTATTAAATTGTGCCTTTTGAGATTTTAATAGGGTCAATTTACCATTATCACCATTCACTTTGTATAAGGTGCTTGGCTTTAAGAAGCTCGTGTAGTTTAAAAAGAAATCGTCGGTTGACTCGTTGGTATTAAATACACTAACACTGCCCGTATCATCTATGTCAACTTGCTTTGATTGCCACATGCCGTTCTGATGGGTAAAGCGCAATACTTTGGACTTCACGTTATCTAATACACTAACCAGCAACGCCGACTTTGTGGTGCTAATGGATGAAATTGACAAACTGTCGCTGGCACTAATTAAGGTTTTAAAGCTCGCTTTATCTTGCAATATATCGTCAATTGGCGCGTAAATTACGCTGCCTTGCTCAAAGGTATGGCCATTAATATGCCAGGCACTTTTCAATTCAATAAAGAGCTCGTTGTTTAGAAATGCACTAATATTGGCATCTTGCGGGATAGCTAACGCTATCTTTTTGTCGCCTTGCAATAAAAATATCTTGCTGGAATAAAAAGAGGTGGCGTCATAAATAATTTCAAGGCTGTGTTCGTTATCTTGCATCACGTAACCACTGGCCGCGACTGAGGAACTTGGGGCATGATAAATGGTTTGTGCCGAGGATAGCGGTGTGCCGCGGCGCCACTTTTTAATAACAGCAGCGTAACCTGAATCGGTCATTGAACCTGGACCAAAGTCAGTGCCTACAAATACGGTATCTTTATCAATCCAGCTGATGGAGTTTTTCGCCGCTGGTAATGTAAAGCCATCTTTGACAAATGATTTGCTGCTGATCTCAAATTCACGCACTTCAACCGCGTCGCTGCCCCCTGGTGATAGCTTGACTAAACAACGATCATAGTCTGGATAAAGACATTGCATGCCTTTGTAAACCCAGCTTTCCCCATCTTTTTTAGCCAATGCATCAATGTCTAATATGGTTTCCCATTGTGGTGAGTCCGTTTGGTACTGGGCGAGGGTAGTGCGGCGATAGATGCCGCGTTGATGTTCTTTGTCGGTCCAGAAATTGTAAAGGTAATCGCCGTATTGAGTGGCGTAAGCGATGCGATCAGTTGAATCAAGTGCGGTAATATTTTGCTGATAACTCTCATCATAATATTTATTGTTCTTTAATTGTGCAAAGGCCGCATTGTTTTGCTTCTTGACCCAGGCTAAAGATTCTTTTCCTTGCACTTCTTCGAGCCAAAGGTAGCTACTATCGTCTTTTAGCACCGGCTCCACTTTAGTGGTACTGCATCCGGCAAGCGCCGCTGTGGCAACGGCTGCTGCGATAAGGGTTTGTTTATTCATTGTTTTTATTCCCTAAATTTAAAGCAGTCAGTGTGCATGTTGTCGCTGATGGGTGCAAGTTATTCGCCGCGTAATCGGTAATTACCCATAAGACTTGTAGACGTCTAGAAGTCTTTGGTGTATTTTGGTCTTTGTTTGTTCAACTTGTATAAGGTGGCTGCGTCATGCCTATTAATATTCCAGATTTATTGCCCGCGACTAATATCCTTCGGGCTGAAAATATTTTCGTGATGAGCGAAAGTCGGGCGATAAGTCAGCAAATTAGACCGATGAAATTGTTGATCCTAAATTTAATGCCGAACAAAATCGAAACTGAAACTCAGTTATTGCGATTATTGGCTAATACTCCGTTGCAAATCGATGTGGAATTTTTGCGTATTCATGACAAAGCCTCAAAAAATACACCGCAAGATCACATGAATGCTTTTTATCGCGACTTTGATGAAGTAAAGCAACGAAACTTCGACGGCTTAATTATTACCGGCGCGCCACTTGGCCAAATCGATTTTGCCGACGTGAGTTATTGGCACAAGGTGGCACAGATTTTTGATTGGTCGCAGCAACATGTTACGTCAACCATGTTTTTGTGTTGGGCCGCCCATGCTGCTTTTTATCATTTATATGGTTTGAAGCGCTTTATTCGTGAGGACAAAATTTCAGGCGTATTTACCCATCAGCGCAATCAAATGCACGATCCTTTATTGCGTGGTTTTGATGATGAGTTTTTAGTGCCACATTCAAGATTTGCACAAATGGACGTTGGGCAAATTGCAAACCACCCAGATTTGGATATTCTAGCGGAATCAGACGTTGCAGGTGCTTATTTGGTGGTGAGTAAAGACCGCCGAAATTTATTGGTACTCGGTCATCCTGAATACAATGTTGCTACGTTAGACGAAGAATATAAAAGGGATATTGCTGCGGGCAAGTCACCGGCCATGCCATGGGATTATTATCCGCAAAACGATCCCGCAAAATCACCGAAAGAACGTTGGCGAAGTCATGCTAATTTGCTGATCACTAACTGGCTAAATTATTATGTTTATCAAATAACTCCGTTTGATCTTGATGATATTAATTCACGTACCTCGTGGGAGAAGTAGTGCCCCAAATCTCAGCAGTTTATGTAGGGGATTACCAGCGGATATGTTAACCTAAGCCGCTTATAACGTTGTTTAATGGTCGGCCTTTTGCATGCTAATGGGATTAATTTTGAGAATATTGAGTCATATGTTTATTTCCAAATTTATCAATAGTGCTACGCAAATTTTTAGTGAAGTCATTCATCGCTATCGAAGCTCCTTGGCTGGAGTATTGAAAATACTGACGGTTGCTATTTTTAGCCTATTTTACACCAACGCATATGCGGCGCAGCAAAGCGAACAATCAGTACTTGATATCGATAAGATCATCTTAGAACATCGATTGTTGACCGCACAACTAAAAATGTCGTCGGATTTAAGCAGCGTTGATTTTTTACTTAGTAAACTCAATAAATGTCCAGATTTACTGAGCCCTAGTCAAAAAATACGATTAAGTATATTGCAAGGCAATCGCTTGATCCTTATTGGTGAATTTACCCAAGCTCAATTGTTATTTGAAAAGCTAGCACACCAAACACTTCCCCTCGAAAGCCTCGCCCGATTACTCTATTTTAGAGCGATAATTGCGCAACATGATTTTGATTATGAGACTGCATTCATTTACCTCAATAGACTCGATCAGCTTGATCACAGTGTTTTACCATTGATTAGTCAGTTCGACATTTTAACGCTAGCCACCAGTCTTTATAGTAAAGCCAACGCGATGGATGAGGCATTAGGTTATGCTCATAAGGCGATGGCATTAGCTAATAAGTCAAAGCAAGATATTTTAGTGTGTCAGGCATGGACTGGATTAAATGCTATTTATCAAAAACAAAACAATTTTGATAAATTAAAAATTGCAGTTACCCAAGCGATAAATGTTTGCACCACGGCAGACGAAACGTTATCGCTGGCTAACGCATACGTTTCTTTGGCCGCTTGGTATCAATATAGCGAAATGCCGATACAGCAACAGCAGTGGTTGCAATTGGCTATTGAGTTATTTATGACGCAAGACTCCGCCATTAGTGTGGCAAAAACACAACTCTTATTAGCTCGCTCGCTTCTACAAAGTGAGCAGTTGAATGGCGCAGACGCTGCACTTAATTTGGCATTAACCATCATAGAAGATAGTAACAATCCGCATGACTTAATGGATGCCTATGAAGTTAAGGCTATGTGGTTAGAGAAGATGGGGCTGTTAGATGACGCGATGTTTTATTTTAAGCAATATCTTAATGCACGAAAGAATAGCAACGACATTAAAAAAATAACTAATATAGCCTATTTACAAACCCATTTTGATAGCAAAGTAAATCGACAATCAATGGAAATATCACACGCAGAGCGCGATATATTGGCTCTAAAAAAACAAAATCAATATTTGCAAAATTGGGTGATGTTATTGCTGGCCTTATTAGGCTTGTCCTTGACCATATTCACCTTCACCTTTTATCGCCGTAAGCGTGATATTTCGTTGTTCGAGGATGAAAGCAAAGACGAGTTAACTGGACTATATAAGCAGGAATATGGTTTTTCATTAATGAAAAAAGCGATTGTTGACGCTAAAGATAATCATCAATCGTTGTCAGTGATAATGTGTGATGTAGATGCGATGACTGCAATTAATGATAGCTATAGTCATGATGTGGGGGACATATTACTACGCACAGTTGCACAGCGAATTAACGCCATGCTTGGCGATAGACACCTAGCCATTCGAATCAGCGGTGACGCCTTTATGTTAGCAATTAATGGTTTTTCAAAGTTAGAGATGAATCCTTTACTCGGTGATATCCATTCATGTTTTGATGACGTAGTGGTTAATGGGAAAGTAGTTCGAGTTAGTTGCTCAAGCGGCTGGGGTTATATCAAAATAGGCGAGCACAGCAACGTAGAAGATGTTCTCGACTCTCTAGTGGAGCAAAGCAAGCATGCGATGTTATGTGCCAAACAACATAATCGCGGTAAATGGCTTCACTTTAGCGATTGCAGTGAGTTATCGCTCAATCGCTTTGATGACATGTCTATTATGTCAGTTAAGAACACCTCAATCGATTATCTATAGAAGATCTCATGTTAGTACTCCATCGTTTCCTTTCATTGGGTCGCCGTAAAAAGATAATATTGTCATTGGTCATTATCGCCGCGCTGAATATAGGTTTTTGGTTACTGTTTTTCCTAGTTGGCACTAGCTCCATTTTGAATGACGATAATTTGGCTGCGTCACAAAAGTATCAACAACTTAATTACGCTAAGTTGTTAACGGAAGCGGAAAGCTCGGTGTTTGGTGACTTTTCTCGCAGTGAAGAAATTAGCTCGTTGTTAGCGCAGAAAAGAGAACGACTAAATAACAGAAATACGATTGCTTTATTGCTTTTAGAGGTGCGATTACTCGCCTACCAACGAGAATTCTCTCAAATCGACGAATTGTTTAGTGTGCTTAATCTGCTGACTTTAAATAAAAATGAAAAAAGTCGAATGTATTATTTGCAAGGACGAATAGCACAAGCTAGTCAACAATATAGTTCTGCATTCCAATACCTAAATTTCGGTGCACAAATCAAAAAAGAAGATTTAACCCTTGAGAATAGGCTTAACAATTTAATCTTGGCGTCTGGCTTATATGTAGAAACGAGTGATTTTAAACGCGCATTAACGTATGTAAAGCAAGCTTTTCAGTTAGTAAAAGAGAGCGAAAACAAACAATTGTTGTGTTCGGTGTACGATTCACTGACCTATATTTACGTACATCAAGAAAACTATAAATTACTTGCTGTCGAAATGCCCAAGGCTATTTTATCTTGTGAAAATGCCAACCAATTTATGATTCTAGCCATTCTTTATGTCGATTATTCATTCGTATTTTTGGATAAGAAGAACTTCGTGCAACAGGAGGTTTTACTTAAAAAGGCCTTGGCTATTTATGAAAAATACGACATTGAAACTAATTACCAACAAATGAGACTGCTATTAGTAGAGTCCTTTGCGGCGCAAAATAAATGGTTGGCGTTAGACGAAATGTTAACTGAGCTCACCGCCATATTTAGTAAGCAAAATAACTTCTATGATTTAGCCACTGTATTACAACTGCAGTCAAGAAAGTATATGCGCAATAATGATATTAAAAACGCATTGCTGATGTACAAAAAACACTTAGGTGCAGTGGACAAATATGAGAAAAACTTGCAAAAAAATGGCAGTAATTATCTGGCCACACAATTTAGTAGTAGGATTAATCAACAATCAACTAAACTATATGACCTAGAGCGACACCAGCAAAGAATGCAAAGCGATAATGACGTACTAGACACATATATATTGGTCTTGATCTCATTGCTTGTTCTGTCGAGTATCAGCTATGTCTTTTTGTCAGTGCGTAGCAGTCGTCGATTATCACTAATTGATAATAAGAAAATTGATGAGTTAACTAATCTATATAATTTTGAAGCGGGTATTGATCGTGCCTACTATTTATTGTGTAACAGGCAGGCATTGCCAAATCTTAACAATGCGTTATTGGTCATTGATGTTGATGGTTTTACTGGCTTGAATGACAGCTTTGGTTATTATGATGGTGATAAGGTATTAGAGCTTTTGGCACGGCGATTGTCAGGGATTTTTAAAAATAACGGGCTGGTCTTGCGCCAACATAAAGACGTCTTTGTGGTTTTTGTTGCACAGAGTGATGCTGAAACACTACAGCGCCTGATAGAGCGTACTCTAGGCTGTATGAGTGGAATTAACATTAGTGAGCAGGTTATTAACGTATCTTTGTCTGTTGGCTGGGTCCAATATCCGTCGGCATTGGTCACCAAAAAAGAGCAGCTTTATCGCGGTGTTAATTATGCAAATGACGCGCTACAAAAGGGCAAGCAGTGCGCTAAAGGACAAGCGCATCAATATATACTTAATGAATCATAACGCCAAAGAGCCTAACACCCTTTTCATACGTATTTTATTCATGACTATTCAAAATACAGGCAGTGGCAACTAATACTGCCACTCCTCCCTCATATCGAATTAACATTTCAATAAACTTTACGTTGGCGTAAACGGAACTTTCAGGTAATGTAATGGCATAAATTACTACAAATATTTTTGGAGACAGCACATGTCAATAAACGATCCTATCGTTATCGTTGCCGCAAAACGCACCCCTATGGGTGGTTTCGGTGGCAGTTTAAGCAATGTTGATGCGACTACATTAGGTAGTGTGGCCATTAACGGCCTTATAACAAGTACTGGTTTGGCCAGCGATCACATCGATGAAGTGATTATGGGCTGTGTTCTGCCAGCGGGATTAGGACAGGCACCAGCAAGACAGGCAGCACTTAAAGCTGACTTACCCAACTCAACGGTTTGTACCACTATTAATAAAGTCTGTGGTTCAGGCATGAAAGCCGTGATGATGGCGCATGACGCTATTATGGCTGGTAGCGCAAACGTGGTTATAGCTGGTGGCATGGAAAACATGAGCTTATCACCTTATATGTTGCCAAAAGCTCGCGCTGGAATGCGCATGGGGCATGGCGAAGTTAAAGATCATATGTTCCTTGACGGTTTGGAAGACGCACAAACTGGTAAAGCAATGGGGACTTTCGCGCAAAAAACCGCCGATGATAGTGGGTTTAGTCGTGAACAAATGGATGCCTTTGCTATTTCATCATTAGAGCGTGCTAATAAAGCGATTGCCGATGGCGCATTTGACAATGAGCTGTGCAGCGTCACTATTACAAGCCGTCGTGGCGATACCGTTGTTGATATGGATGAGCAACCTGGTAATGCACGTATTGATAAAATCCCAAGCTTACGTCCTGCATTCACTAAAGACGGTACCATTACCGCGGCTAATGCAAGTTCAATATCTGACGGTGCGTCAGCGTTATTGTTGATGAGATTAAGCGAGGCTAAATCGCGCGGCCTAACGCCAATGGCGAAAATTGTTGCTCATGCGACTCACGCACAGCAGCCGAGCGAGTTTACCATTGCACCGGTTGGCGCGATGCAAAAAGTATTGCAAAAAGCTGATTGGACAACCAATGATGTTGATCTATTTGAAATCAATGAAGCATTTGCCATGGTCACCATGTTAGGCATGCAAAAATTGGCACTTGATCATAACAAGGTAAACGTTAACGGCGGTGCCTGTGCTTTAGGGCATCCTTTGGGTTCTAGTGGATCGCGCATTATTGTCACCTTGTTGCATGCGCTGCGTAATCGGAATTTAACCAAAGGTGTCGCTAGTTTATGTATTGGCGGCGGTGAGGCAACAGCCATTGCGGTTGAAATGCTGTAAATAATGAAGGCGGACAAATTAAAATTTGTTCGCCTTTTTTTTTTGCTATACCAAGCCAATTAATGATTGGCATTGGTATTATCAAAGGTAGAAAAAATTAAAGGATAATAATAATAATGAATTTTAATTTAACCGATGATCAAAAAATGTTCGCGGAAACCGCTAGGCAATTTGCCGATCAAGAACTGGCTCCAAATGCGGCGCGTAGGGATCGCGAGCACAATTTCCCGAAAGAACTCATGGCTCAAGCCGGACAATTGGGTTTTTGCTCTATTTATGCACCAGAGTCAGCCGGCGGTCTTGGCTTATCACGCTTAGATGCAGCGATTATTTTTGAACAATTAGCGACGGGTTGCACCGCAACAACTGCGATGTTAACTATTCACAATATGGCGACATGGATGGTGGCCACGTGGGGCACTGATGAAGTGATCAAACAGTGGTGTCCTGGCTTAACCGTCGGCTCGCAGTTAGCTTCTTATTGTTTGACCGAGCCCGGTTCTGGTTCAGACGCAGCCTCATTAACCACTAAAGCCGTACGTGATGGTGATCATTATGTGGTTAACGGTGCAAAAATGTTTATCTCGGGTGCCGGTGAAACCGACGTACTGGTCGTTATGGCACGCACTGGCGAAGATGGTCCTAAAGGCATTTCTGCCTTTGCAGTGCCGGCCGACGCAGAAGGTATTGTCTATGGTAAAGCTGAAGACAAAATGG
>JABSRV010000129.1 GCA_013214905.1 Psychrobium sp.
CTCGACCACGATCCTCTCTCGCGGGAGTGATCGATCATTTGCAAAATATAATAATTGATTATAATTATAGTGATTGTATCAAATACAAAACAAAAAAAGGGGAACTGAATTGGAAAAAGCCATTGAAAAAGGTCAAGTCAGCGTCAATGGTGAAATCGCCAAACTAGGCGCCCGTGTAGAAGGAAGCGACGCTATTCGTTATGACGGTATCTTGATCAATACCACTGAGGCTGATGAACTGATTAGCCGCGTGATTTCTTATCACAAGCAAGAAGGTGAGCTTTGCACACGTAAAGACCCAGAAGGCCGTCAAACCGTATTTGATCGTTTGCCTAAGTTGCGCAACAGTCGCTGGGTTGCCATTGGCCGTCTTGACACTAATACTTCTGGTTTGTTGTTATTTACCACCGATGGTGAGTTAGCCAATCGTTTGACCAAGTCAAAATGGAAATTGAACGAGAGTATGCGGTGCGTACCTTTGGTGAAGTCTTGGACAAACAAATTCAACATTTACGCGCCGGCATTGAATTAAAAGATGACGGTAAATGTAACTTCACTAAGGTGAAAATACAGCCAGGCGACGGGTTAAACCGTTGGTATCATGTTATTTTGGCCAAAGGGCGTGATCGTACCGTTCGTCAAATGTGGGAAGTTGAAGAAATTCAAATTAGCCGTTTGATCCGTCTGCGTTATGGTGATATTGCACTGGACAAAGGATTGCCTCGCGGTGGTTGGAAAGATTTAGAATTACCAGAAATTAACTATTTACGTGGCCTAGTTGGCTTAGAAGCGCAAAACGAGTCTTACCTTGCTCTGCGTGAAGAGCATCGCATTAAGTCGTCTCGTATTCGCCGTGCTGTACGTAAGCATGCCATGCACAAGAAAAAAGACGAGTTGCGAGCTGGTAAGCCAAAGGTCAACAAAAAGTTCAAGAGCAAGCAAAAGGCACGTACTCGTAGTTAGAGAGTGATGTGACCCTGTAAAGCTCAATAGACCTTAATAATTAAAAAATTAAAGTAGTCGCGATCAGACCTCAATGAAATACATTGAGGTCACTAACATCAAATGAACGCGACCTTTCTCACATTATCAGTCGTTTTCTGTGCCCTGCATTGAACATGACGAAAAGTATAACTTGTTCATTATCATCATCCTTCTCTTGCTCCTAAAATATTTACGATTTCACATTCCGTGATCTACTTCTCATTTATTGAATTGTTGCATGATTGTAATTAATTACAGTGATCTACTTTTTATACCTTACAATTCAGATGCTTAACTAACTATTGTAACGTAATTCTACGAAATTGGTCATTTCAAGCGCTAGACAATAGTTTACGAGTTAGGTTAAATGCAGAAAATGCGTGACTTAGGTCACGTTACTCGACATTTCTGGCTAATATTCAACCGCTTGAGTATCGTCTCTTTCATAGGTTTTAGACCAGCGCATCGCGCCACATTCAAATCATGGAATTCAATGATGAAAAGAACCACTAAGTTACAGCTAACAGCCTTGGCACTTGCCTTGGGTGTTTCAAACGCCGCTCAAGCCAATTTAATTATTACGGAATACATTGAAGGTAGTAGTAACAACAAAGCTATTGAGTTAACAAACCTAAGCGATAACAAACTTGACCTAACGGGCTATCAAGTTAACTTGTTCTCTAATGGCGCCACTGAATCTAAATACGTACAGGTATTAAGCGGTGAATTAAATGCTGGTGCTAGCTTAGTTATTTATAACGCAAACGCGACAGAGTCTTTTAAGCAGCCTGCGCCACAAGGCATGGCATCAACCATTACTTATTTTAACGGTGATGACGCACTAACGATTACCTATAATGGTGTTGTGGTTGATAGCTTTGGTCAAGTGGGGGCCGATCCTGGCACCTCTTGGAAAGCCGAAGGTTTTGACAGTAAAGATAAGACACTGCGCCGTTTAACGAGTATCACCACCGGTGATATCATTACCGATGACCAATTCCCTGGGGCCGTCAACGAATGGCAAACGTTTGATAAAGATACGTCCGGCGGATTAGGGTGTAGCGGTGTTGAAAATTGCGATGGTAGTACATCTCCAACAACACCAACCGAGCCAACTGAACCGACAGAACCACCAGTGATTGATTTTCCGACGGCTAAGTCACCACTGCTGTTTTCTGAATATGTAGAAGGCAGTAGCTACAATAAGGCGATTGAAATCGGTAATACGGGTAACGTAGAAGTAGCGCTAGCGGGTTATAGCGTGGCACTGTATTCTAATGGCGCGACAAGCGCTAAGTACACCTTGGCACTTGAAGGCACAATTGCCGCACAAGACGTATTGGTTATTTATAACAAGGGGGCAAAAAACGCCTTTAAAATCTTAAATGGTGTTGAATCAAATGTGACGGGATTTAATGGTGATGATGCCTTATTACTCACATTAGATGGCGCAGTTGTTGATAGTTTTGGCCAACGAGGCACCGATCCCGGCACCTCATGGGTCAGTGGTTCTTTTAACAGCAAAGACAAAACTCTGCGCCGAAAAATTACCATTTTAGCCGGTGACAAAATACCAGGCGATCAATTCCCAGGCGTTAGTTTAGGTCAATGGGTTGTCTTAGATAAAGATACTAGCAATGGATTGGGCTGTATCGGCGAAGGAGCATGCGAGGGAATTGAGACAATTCCTGAAGAGTTACCAAGTGATGGCGAGTGTACCAATTGCCCGGTAATCACCAAAGTAGCCGATAGCGCTTCATTTAATGAAAACACGTATTACGCTAACGCATTAGTTGCCGATGACAGTCAATTACGATATGCAATCAATCAAGATATTAGCAAGAACCATAAAAAGTTAAGCTATAGCGAAGTTTGGTCGGTGCTGACTTTTTCAGATGAAGATCCACTGGACAGCGGAAAAGTTATTGAGATTTACAGCGGTCGTTCAATTGGTAAAGGTCTTAATGCTGGACTAATTGGTAATAGTGGCGACGCTTGGAATCGTGAGCATGTTTGGGCAAAAAGCCATGGTTTCCCGAGTTCTTCGCAATTTGGCTATACAGATGCACATCACTTACGCCAAGCGGATGCGTCAATTAACTCACAGCGTAGCAATTTAGATTTTGATAATGGCGGTGAACCTTTAATCGAAGCGCCGGCCAATGCTAAAGACCGTGATTCGTTTGAGCCTCGTGACGAAGTGAAAGGCGATGTCGCACGTATGATGTTTTACATGGACGTGCGTTACGCGGGTAATGCTTTGGATAATACACCTGATATTGTGCTCGTTGATCGCGTTGGCACCGAAAATGGTTCACCGGAATTTGGCAAATTATGTACTCTTTACACTTGGCATCAAGAGGATCCAGTGAGTGATTGGGAACGTAACCGTAACAATGTAGTCTTTGAGTACCAAGGCAACCGTAACCCTTTTATTGACCGTCCTGAATGGGTACAGCAAATATTTGGTGACGCTTGTGGTGACGCTCCTGTTGTTAATCAAGCGCCGATAGCGACGCCAACAATACTTGAAACCGTTATAGAAGGCTCAGGTGTATTTATTGCGGCTAATGCGACTGACCCTGATAATGATGTGCTGACTTATCTATGGACGCAAGTTAGTACCACTGATATTAGCTTTGATGCAACGTCTGATACCTTAGTGTTCAACGCACCAGCGGTTGACAGTAATACGCAATTATCATTTACCTTATTGGTTAGTGATGGCATCAATAGCATTGAAAGTGCCATATCATTTACAGTTGTAGCTGAGGTTATACCACCGGTGGTAGTTCAACCAGCTGTTAGCCATTGGCGAAAAATATTTGCTTATTTTAAACGACTAACACGTTACTTATTTTCTTTCTTCTTTGGTTAGAATTGTTGTAAAGATAAAGGCCGTTTGATTTTAAATGGCCTTTATTAATATTCAACTTTAATACATTTATAGATTAATCACATCACCTATTTCTTCAGACATTGTCTGACACTCATCTATGCGATGCTATTCTTTTCAATGTCTCGCGGTTGTTTATTTCGCTGTAAACGGCTAAAGTCTCCATTGAACACCTTGCCTAAAATATTTCTCTGTACGCCTAACATGATCAACAGACATTCATCCCGATATCATGGTTGGCGTAAAAAGAAAGATCCGGTGGACATTTGGCAGACAGCGACAATCAGCAATAAGCGTTGATATAAGAAAGAAGAATTCACATTGATTTATAAAACATCCCTCTCAAATGAGAAACAGATACCTCTAGTATGGGCAGCCATTCTAATCAGCTGCTTTTCATATTATTTGATCAACAGCCAAGGGATCGCTGCATTATCAGCTTGGTTTATGCCAGAGAGGCTTGGTGCGTTATTGCAGCCGACGATGATTTGGACGTTGTGGAGTCCAACGTTCGTGCATTATACCTTGATACATTTGTTGCCCAATGTAGCGTTGTTTTGGCTATTGGCCGGGAAAGTTGAACGACAATCAACATTAGAGCTCATCGTGGTTTTTCTGTTCCTTGCGGCGGGAGCCAATATCAGCCAATGGTGGATAATGGGTCCAAATTTCGGTGGTTTGTCTGGCGTGGTTTATGGACTAATGGCTTATTTAACCCTGCTTAATCGTTGGGCTGGCATTAAAAATTACTATATAGATCCAATATTTGCCGTACTTATGCTAGTCTTAATCCCACTGGCATTTGCTGGTTTTCTTGGTAAAGTATCTAGCTATGCTCATTTGGGCGGTTTAGTCAGTGGCGTAGTATTGGCCTTTGTTTATAGCGCCTATTTAAAGTTGCCAATGCTAAGTAACATGTTGGCTTCATGGCGTCAGCTGACCAGTAATGACAAAGACAAAGACAAAGATAAATAAGATAACCAATCCTAATCGGACTAAGCGATAATTTTCAAGACGTTGCTAAAGGTCATATATTAAGTAGAAAATTGATGAGTAATTTACGAGCAATGTACATGAGCGACCTATTAACGGTTGTCAGCATCATTGAAGCGCACGATGACGAAGACGCAGAGGCGGCGCAGGATGATTATCAAGACGATGGTGTTGATAATCAGTTTGTTTTAGAAATTGAGGGCAGGATCGTTGGTGTCACTGGTTTTAGAACCGTGCCAGCAACCGATGAAACTTATTGGTTATCATGGACTTATTTACTGCCAGAATATCAAGGCAAGGGACATGGTAAAGCAATGTTGCTTGAGTTACTTGACATGTTGGCTGCGCTAAAAGCTCGTAAGTTATTCGTTAAAGTATCAGATTACCAAGATGACGATGGCAAACTATATGACAGCGCTTTTAAGACTTATCAGTCGTTAGGTTTTGTAGAAGAAGTGGTTAATCTTGATTTTTATGACGAAGATGAAAATCAGCATATTCTTAGCCTTGATTTAAAAGGGCAAGCTGCCGGTGAAGGCGATGATGTGAACGTCATTGAAGAAAAACCGATCATTAGGTTTTGCGGTTTACTTGAAATTGCCGAGACAGACGGTGCTTATACATTTTCTTGGGAAGTCAAAGACACCAAGAAATGGTTTGGAAAACGAAATTTTACGGTAGAAGATCTGACATTAGGCCTTAGTGCCGCACAAGAGTCAGGGGCTCGAAAAGTATTTTTAACCTTTCCGTCCAATTTACCGTTAATTCATCAACCATTGCAAGCGGCAGGTTTTGAATTTGTTGGTTGTGTGGATGACTATTATGAGCAAGGTATACACGAGTTTCATTTTGTGTACACTATTTAAATGCGGTACTCCTGAGTAGCTTATAAGCTCTCAATAAATAAATATGTAAGGAATTGATGATGAAAACAGGCAGTATCGTTAAATACGGCTTAATCGTAGCAGTACTTGGTTATGTGATTTTTTCTAATACCGGTGACAACGATGCCGTTAAAGATGAAATTGACCTTAATTTGGTCTTGGATATTACCGTTGAAACATTACACACGGTCTCTGAAACCGTTGATGAAAACTCTGATACCGAGCTAGCATTTACACAGTTAGCTGATGCACTGGCAGTGGATTACAATAAATCAGAGCCTGCTATTTATAACCAAAGAATAGGTGTAAATTCTCGCACCGATGCCTCATTAGTCGCTTATGGCGATACCAACGGTAATAACGTACTCGACGATGGTGAATCGTTGTTATTCATGATAGAGATCGACGGTGAAAAAAGTCGTATTATCGCCTCAAGTAACAGCGGCGCGGTTAATGACCATTACTTTAGTGGCACATCACTGGTTGCTGGCTACCTTATCGGCAGCATGTTAGCACGTCAACGTGGTGCAGGCGTTACATCGAAAAGCTTGGCTAGCAAGCAACCTGTTACATCGCGCGTTGCGGCTAAAGCCCGTGCTGGTTCAGGCAGTCACTCTAAAGGCAAATAACGCCAGTAGTGGTAAGCCTTTCACGTTAACAACAACCAGTATCTATATCCGTCATCCTTGAAACTGCAGTTTTATTGTCGGCGGATTCGAATCTTGACCGCTTTGCCTACACGGATGTAGGTACTCAGGTTTTGTCTGGAACTGAAAACCTGCTGCAATTCCAATTATTTTGGGTATAAACTGGTTGTTGTTCTTAAATTATCAAAAATACAAAAATACGCTTTTTGTAACGTCTATCTATAAGAATCGATATGTCCTCAAACTCCAATCCGCTAAAAGAAGAAATTAGCGCCCAGCAAAGTAGTGTCTTGCTGCTGTCTATTCTAGTCGTCGCGCTGTGCGGCATTGTTTATGAATTGATCATTGGCACGGTGTCTTCTTATTTACTGGGCAATAGTGTTTATCAGTTTTCGATAACCATCGGCGTGTTTATGTTTGCGATGGGTGTCGGCTCTCTCATCTCAAAATATTTTGATGATCAATACGTTAGAAATTTTATTATTATCGAAGTCTTGATCGCCTTAGTCGGCGGTGTGTGCAGTATTTTGTTATTTATGGCGTTTCCTTTCGCTCGTACAATGTATGAAGTGGTGATGTATAGCCTGATCATGATTATTGGCGCGCTAGTGGGCATGGAAATTCCAATATTGACCACCTTGCTGGCCAAGAAACGCGCCATGAAAGACTCCATCGCCAACGTAATGTCGCTTGACTATTTAGGCGCGCTTATTGGCTCTGTGGCATTTCCGTTATTGTTATTGCCATCACTTGGCTTGGTGCAATCATCGTTTGCCATTGGTCTTATCAATATCAGTATTGCGATTGTTAACGTCTATGTTTTTCGCCATCACTTGGCCAATTTTAAGCAAATGATGTCATTTTGTATTTTGATATTGTTATTGCTTATCACCTGTATTTTTTACGGCACGCGTATTACAAGTTTTGCAGAAAAGCATCTGTATTTTGATCAGGTGATTTATTCAAAGCAAACACCCTATCAAAAATTGGTAGTGACGCGCTCACCAACCAATCGTGAGCAGAAACTTTATATTGATGGCTATATTCAATTTTCATCACGCGACGAATATCGCTACCACGAAAACCTTGTGCATCCGGCGTTATCTGTAGCGGGGCCTAGAAAAAATGTTCTAATATTAGGCGGAGGTGACGGCCTAGCCGCCAGAGAGATCGTGAAATATGATGATATCGAGCTTATTCATCTTGTTGATATTGATCCAGAAATGGTGCGCATTGCTAAACAATTACCGATGTTAAAGCGCCTTAATGAGAAAAGTTTATTTGATGAGCGAGTGACCACGTTTAGTGAAGACGCGTTTAGTTTTATCAATCAGCCTGGCATTAAATATGATCGAGTGATCATTGATATGCCCGATCCACATAATGAAGCGATCAATAAACTTTATTCCAGAGAGTTTTATACAATGATCAAGCGGCGCATGAACGATGACGCCATTTTGGTGACGCAAAGCTCGTCACCATTTTATACTAGGCGCACATTTTGGTGTATCGAGAGTACGTTAGATAATGTATTTGGCCATACACTGAGTTATCAAGTCGCCTTGCCGTCATTTGGCATTTGGGGCTTTAATATGGCAAGAAAAAATTCGATCTTGCCACAAGAATTTGATTTTGATGTGCCTACAAGGGCAATCACCAAAGATACCATGATGGCGGCAATGATATTTTCTAAAGACATGATGAAATTAGATACGCCAGTCAATACCATTATGGAGCCTAAGCTGTACCAACTTTACATTGAAGACTTGCGTCACTAGTAGCGACGGCGCCACGTAATATTTCTTGGCATTCAACACGACTAGGTTTGAATAACCCTTCTAATAATTGCACCGCTTTCTCGGGCTGTGCATCGCCGCACATAAACACGTCAAACGCGGCGAAATCTCTTTCTGGCCACGTATGCACGCTAATGTGAGATTCCGCTAATAATGCAACGCCGGTAATGCCGCCGCCGTCTTTGAATGTATGCAAGTGAATATGCAGCAATGTGGCGCCAGCTATGCTCGACGCGTCAGTTAAGGCTTGTTCCATTAAGTCGATGTCGGTTAAATGAGAGGCCCCATAAAAATCGACAATGTAATGTTTACCAGCAATGTCATCATTAGATAACGCCATCGCTTGTTGACTGGGTAACGTATTTTCTTCTAGGCTAAATGTCTTGCTGGTTTTTACCGCAATTATCGATGAATTCAAAGCATCACTCTCAAAATTATTGTTTAACTATTATTACGTCCGTGTTGATAATAAAGTGAATCATCAACGCACAAAATATACTAACCGATTTGTGCTAGCAGCGGTTAATAAATATTGACCTTGAAAACGATATCTTGCACGGTTAAAAATTAACGCACGACCTTGTTTTAGTAACGTGCGATTAACTTCAATAGTGAATTAGTTACTCTTGATAAGCTTTAGTAGCGATGATAACAGCGCGTTTAGGGGCAGGGTGGCCTTCAATGGTCTTGCTCTGATCATTAGGGTCTAGAAAGTCGGATAACGACTCATAATCCATCCACGGCGTTTTTCGCTGCTCTTCAAGGGTTGTGGTCGATACATCGACAACACGAATATTTTCAAAGCCCAATTTTCCCAACCACAATTCTAGGGCGGCAACGCTTGGCAAAAACCACACGTTATTCATTTTGCCATAACGACCCGCTGGCACTAATACTTGATTCTCATCGCCGTCAATCACCAAGGTTTCTAAGACTAATTCGCCGCCCGGGCGTAATTGGTCTTTTAACTGCTGGATATGTTCGATAGGAGACTTGCGATGATACAGCACGCCCATGGAGAATACGGTATCAAAAACGTTTAGCTTTGGCAGTTGCTCAATCCCCAGCGGTAAAAGATGCGCGCGCTGATCGTTGTTGGCCAAATGACGGATAATTTCAAATTGGAATAAAAACAGGGTCGATGGGTCTATGCCTACCGCAAA
>JABSRV010000013.1 GCA_013214905.1 Psychrobium sp.
AAGAGTCATTGGTATCTATTGAAAAAAATGTCGCGCTGCGCCTTGATATAAAGATGGGTGACCAGCTGAGCATCTTACTTGGCGCAGAAGAGATAGTGGCTACGGTTACTAACATTCGCAACGTTCATTGGCAGTCGATGCGACCAAATTTCATCTTAATATTTAATAGAGCCGCGCTTGGCGATATGCCCTCAACGTATATTTCTTCGTTTTATCTACCTATTGATAAAAAAGACATGTTACGTGAATTGCTAACTCAGTTCCCGACGTTGTCATTAATCAAGATTGACCGGTTAATCAAAAAGCTACGAGAGATCATTGAGCAAGTCTCCTTAGCGTTGTCTTACATTATGTTTTTAGTCATTTGTGCCAGCGTCTTGGTATTGTTGGTGCAGATTCAGGCCAGTTACCAGCAGCGCCATCACGATTTGGTTATTTTACGCACCCTAGGGGCAAGCAAAAAATTGCTAAAACGCGCTATCGCCATCGAGTTTCTAATTTGCGGCGCCTTAGCCGGTTTTATTGCCGCCTTAACCACAGAGTTAGCCTTATGGCTTATTCAAACCCTGGTGATTGAAATGACGTGGCAACCACATCCAACACTGTGGGTATTAGCTACGGTGCTTGGCGCACTATTTGTCTCGTTTATTGGTACACGAGCGTGTAAAGACTTAACCGAATTGCCACCAAACGAGCTGATTAGGAACTTGTCGTAATTTGGTGAGGGGGTTCACTCAAAACATCGTCATCCCCGTGGTCTCACCGCAGCCGTCATCCCCGTGGTGTTTTTATCAGGGAGGTGGGCGACTTGCAGGATGACGAGGGGTCTGAGTTGCAGGATGACGAGCGGTCTGACTTACAGGATGACGACTATTTTTGTCGGTATCAAAAATAACAAATTATGCAGCAGCCTAATTTGTTATTTTAACAACAACTCAAAAATTTAATTAAATTTGATTAAATACAAAGTATTAACTCTTACTTATCAATATAGATATCAACTCATAATACCCAACCTTATGCATAGTTATCAGTCTTATCGCATAGCCATGCATAGCATATAAGGTTATGGGGAGTTGCTAACTTGTAATTAGCTGTACATCTCGTAGAATCAGTCAAAATTAGTCAAATCATTCGGAGCTAGCATGACAAATTGGTCAGTCTTAGAAACAAAAATCAAACAATATTTATGCCCTCCAGGCAACGGTGTTTTCACTGTCAATACCGCCCAAGAACGTAAAGCGTCTTTGCATACCCACTTATACGGTAGCAGCGAAAACGTAGTTGAATCATGGCAAGCACAAATCACTAAACTAGCGGATGATACAAGACCTGTAGTCTTGGGTGTATGCAGCGATACCGGCGGCGGCATTTTACGTGGCGCCAACTGGGGCCCTTTGTTTTTGCGTCAAACGCTATTAAATGGCAACTACGATGTCGACTATTTTGACGTGGGTGATATTCGCGTTAATCCGCATTTATTGCATGACAAATACCTCAACGACGCTACCATCACTAATTGTCGTAAGGCATTTTACCAAGATCCACAATCGCCTTTGCCGGTCAGCCCGTTATCAATTACCGAAGACTTTTGTGACGAATTTCATAAGACTTTTCCTGAAAAACGCTTATTCGCCATTGGCGGTGATCACTCGGTTAGCTATCCATTAGTACGTAGTTACTTACGTGCTAAAAAGGATCAGGGCAAAAAAGTAGCCTTGATTCACTTTGACGCGCATACCGATTTATTGGTTGAACGTTTAGGCATTGATATTTGCTTTGGCTCTTGGGTTACCCACATTTTAGATGATTTACCATCACGCGATATGGCCTTTCAATTCGGCATTCGTTCTAGTGGCCGTGATCGTGGACATTGGGAAGAGACCTTTGGTGTTAATCAATTCTGGACTCATGAGATTAATGAACGCGGCGCGCAAAGTATTGCCGATGAAACTATTGGCAAGTTAAAAGCTAATGGTATTGAAGAGCTATATGTTAGTTTTGATATCGATGCATTAGATGCACACTTTGCTGCGGCTACTGGCACGCCAGAGCCCGACGGCTTAAACCCTGATCAAGCGCTATTAATTATTAGCGAGCTGCGTAAGCACTTTAAGATCACCGGCGCCGACATGGTTGAGATAGCCCCGTTCCTAAAAACTAATGACGATGACGGCAACGATCAACAAAAAACCCTAGCCGCTGGTAGCCAAATTAGTGAACTATTGATTAATGCATTAACAGATTAATTTGTCATTTCACGACAAACATTAAATAGTAGTTCGCGCTTAATTCTAATCTGTTCACCGCTAATAATGTTTTTTAAGTAAAGATGGTCAAAGTCCGATGATTGCAATCATCGGACTTTTTTATACCTCCGAGTAACCACTTTTACGGCATTGCGCTTACGTGATACGTCTAGCGAAACATCGTCATTATGGTCACATACTCGTCTTTTCGTCGCTTAGCTGCCTCGTTTTACTCTATCTTTGGGAGTGATGGCGCCATGTGGGTATTTTATCTTACTGACAGTGATAAGGTTCAACATTGGCTAAATCTAGACTAAAAGTCACGTTGAGAATAGCAAAAATGCGCATCAGCTATTAACTGACGCGCATTCATTAGGCTTGAGTCGCACTAGTTACATCACAACTTCTCGTTTATAAACTGATGCCTAACTTTTTAAGTTCTTTGCCAGCAACCTTAGCTGATAACGGAATATAACCATCTTTCTCGACAATCTTTTGCCCAACTTTTGATAACACCATTTTAACAAATTCACGCTCCATCGGTGCTAATGGCTTGTTTGGATGCTTATTAACATAAACGTAAAGATAACGTGCTAACGGGTAGGTGCCGTTTAACGCATTGGCTTTAGTCGCTGCAATAAATTTATTTCCACGTTTGGCTAGCGGCACGGCTTTAACACTTGACGTTTTATAACCGATGCCTGAGTAACCTAGCGCATTAATCGACGACGCTACCGATTGCACAACAGAAGCAGAACCAGGTTGTTCGTTAACCTTGGTATTAAAGTCGCCCTTACATAAGGCTTTTTTCTTGAAATAACCATAGGTGCCCGATACCGAATTACGACCGTATAATTGAATATCTCGACGCTTCCAATTGCCAGTTAAGCCTAACTGACCCCAACGATTAATTTCACTACCGCCACACTTGTGAGTAATTGAAAAAATGCTGTCAACTTGCGCAATGGTCAATCCCTTGATTGGATTGTCTTTATGAGCAAATACAGCCAGTGCATCGATGGCCACACGAACCGCTGTTGGTTTGTAACCGAAACGTTTTTCAAAGGCTTCAATTTCTCGCGACTTCATTTTACGACTCATCGGCCCAAACTGGGATGTACCTTCGGTGAGTGCTGGGGGCGCAGTAGATGAGCCAGCCGCTTGAATTTGAATGTTAACGTTAGGATAAAAGCCTTTAAATTCTTCTGCCCAAAATGTCATCATGTTAGCTAAGGTATCAGAGCCCACAGAAGACATGTTACCCGATACGCCGTGGCTTTTATGATACGCCGCGAGGTTTTTATCTGCTGCTAAACTGTTCGCTGACATTAATAAACCTAAGGTAATTGTTAGGCTGCTCGCTAGTGTACGTAATTTCATTTCTCACTCCAATGCTGATAACTTTTAACTTTATACCCATAATCAATGGTCACGGGTATAAAAGTTTGTGTGTGGTTGTTTTGTTTGTTAACGAGGCTTAGTTTGCCCGCCCTATGTGAAGGTTACGTGACTAAGTGATGAAGCTTTTATGACAAACTAAGATGCACTAATGCGTTCATTATTAATAACAAAACTAAAACAGCTGCCTTTACCTAACGTACTGTCAATATTGAGTGTTGATTGATGGTGTAATAAAACATGTTTAACAATGGATAGGCCTAAACCGCTGCCGCCACTGCTGCTTGAGCGAGATTGCTCTATGCGATAAAAGCGCTCGGTCAAACGATGTAAATGAACAGGTGCAATGCCAGGGCCATCGTCGGTCACGCTAAACATCGCGCCTTCTGTACAGTGTTGCCACACGACCTTGATATGACTACCGTCTGGGCAATAACGAATAGCGTTAGTGACTAAGTTAGTGCAGGCGCTAAATATTTGCGCTTCATCGCCATACACATCAAGATTAGGCGTAATATTAAATTCGATGCTTAAGTCACGCGTGCCGATAAGCGCCAACGCATCCTCTCTTAGCATATTGATTTGCGCTGACATCAGCACCACTTTTTTAATCAGCGCATGATTTGACGATTCAATTTTTGATAAGGCGAGCAGTTGCTCAACCATGCCCTTCATGCGACTTGTTTGCTGCTTCATCGCATTGGTTGCCATCTGCCAACTAGCATCAACCTCGTCGTTATCGCTCATTAACTCAAGGTATCCTTGCAAAACAGTGAGCGGCGTTTTTAATTCGTGCGATACATTGGCCACAAATTCGCGGCGCATGTCTTCAAGTTGCTGCAATCGAGTAATGTCTCGTGATACCAACAAAAATTGGTTGCGACCATACTCTATAATACGGTGCTCTAATATGATCAGCTCATTGCGCGGGCTAGGAATTATTAAGACTTGTTCAAAGTCATGTTCACTTAAATACTGTGAAAATTGCGGATAACGAATAAGATTGTCTAAACGCTGTCCTTGATCTTCTGGCCATTTAAGCCCTAGTAATAATCGCGCTTGGCTATTACACCACACAATATTATTGTATTGGTTGTATACCACCACGCCGTCAGGCAGAGCATCGGCTCCTTGGCGAAATTGACCTAATGAATGTATTAACTGCTGACGGCGGCGGCGATTACTGCGCTGAATATTTTCAACACCATAATACAGGTGATCCCACATCGACTGACCACCCACATGGTGCTTTTGCGGCACTTGCCATATCCATTGCAGCAGCTTATAAAATTGATGAATGTTAACGATAAACAAAGCCACTGTGCCGATTAACAATAATAAGGATAGTTGCTCTAATAAAAGCCCAGCGATCACTAATAAGGCGTAAATGGCCGCCAGTTTCCATAAAATTGCTTTAAGTAAGCCTTTGTCTAACATTGATTAAACTCGTATTGAAAATCGATAACCAGAGCCACGAACGGTTTGCACGAATTTTTCATGACCAAGACCGGTAATCGCTTTGCGTAAACGCCTGATATGCACATCCACAGTGCGATCTTCAACGTAAACGTTGGTGCCCCATACTTGGTCCAGCAACTGTTCACGACTAAAAACACGCTCGGTGTGGGTCATAAAAAAGTGCAGTAATTTAAATTCAGTGGGTCCCATATTGAGCTGCTCGCCACCTAAACTTACCCGGTGACTCACGGGATCTAACTTCAGGCCTTGGATCTCTATTTCGTCGGCCAAACACGTTGGATTCGCGCGACGTAATACCGCCTTAATGCGCGCTATTAACTCTTTAGGTGAAAACGGTTTAGTGATGTAATCGTCAGCCCCCACTTCCAAGCCTCGAACCTTGTCTTCTTCTTCACCACGGGCGGTAAGCATGATAATAGGGATTTCTTTGCTGTAATCGTTACGCTTTATTTCTTTAGCCAAACCAATGCCATTACCACCTGGAAACATCCAATCTAGTAAAATTAGATCGGGGTAAGGCTCCGTTAAACAGGCCACAGCACTTTGGTAATCTTGCGCCTGCACCACGTCAAATCCCTGCTGATTTAACACAAAACATAACATCTCGCGAATCGCGGCTTCATCTTCAACTACTAATATCCGTGCACTCATGTTAACCCATTCCTTAAATAAACAATCGCAAGCATTATCATCAGTAATTATGACAATAATATGACAATAATATGAAGCAAGCGCAGTTTATCGCATATTTATTCAACGAACTAATTTTAAACAAAAAAAAGCCGCTAATGAAGTAGCGGCTAATCATGTTTTTACTCAAATTTTTTAGAATTTATATTCCATGCCAATCGCTAAATGGCTAGCATCTGTGCCATCGTCTAGGGAAGAATCACTGTAGAATGCATAAGTCTTTACGTTCTTCGCTAGCTTGTAATCAACGCCGATTGAAAAGCCGGTGCCTTGTGCTTTATCTTCACTGTCTTGATACTGTGCTTTAAGCGTCGTTTTACCCATAGAGTAGGCTACGTTAACTAAGAAACCATCGCCATCACTTGCGCCGTCAGCTGTTTCAGAGCTATTAAACATCGCGCCTAACTTAACGTCGCCTAACTTACCATACACAGTAAGACGTGTTGTATCACGACCAGCAACGTCGCTATCGAGTGCGAGGGCTGCGTAAAGATCTGAACGTTTAAGCTTTGCATCACCATACATTAAGGCCAAACTAGTGCCCGTTTTTCCGTCTGACTTTTTATTATCTTCGGCAATGACGGTAGCGCCAAATGAAAAGCCATTCATTGTTGGCGAAATATAAGTCAGCGTATCATCAAGACGATTTTCACCGTTGAACATATGCTTGATGTCACCGTTTAAGTCGTTGAACAAGTCAATTTTACCTTGCGACAATTTCAGCATAGTATCGTTACGACCCAATAATACCGTACCAAAGTTACCTTTAAGGCCAACCCATTGGCTGCGGGCTTTAAAGTTATCATTTTCGTCATCAGCAACATCTACTTGCCATTCTATTTTATAAATAGCACTAAGTTCGTCATTAATCTTAACTTTGCCTTTTACACCAATGCGTGAAGCATTTGATTTTACGTTTGTTTTTGAATCGCTATTCACATCGTCACTTTGGAACGATGCATTAACCTTACCGTAGACTTTGACCTGTTCGCCGGCAAATGCGCCGCCACTTAATAATAAACCTGCAGTTAATGCGACGGCTGTTTTTTTAAAAAGAATAGTCATTCTAGTTTCCCTGTAAATAGATTATGTGTTTGTTTCGAAAGAGCATACGTAGTCATTATGACAACAATATGACAGCTATACCCGTCATATTTTAAACCGCAGTTTGATTAATAAATACGTCGTGTATTTCTCCAAAGGCCGCCACAAGCGACGTTCATAATATTTCCAGAATATTTTGTGGCGGCGTTTCGAAACTTGACGGCTTTGCCTACACGAATGTAGGTACTCCGGTTTTGTCTGGCACTGAAAACCTGCACTGCAATTCCAATAAATTTGGGTATATACTTCTGCTGTAGCTACCGCGCTAGCAATTCGATCTTACTCTGCCCATTGCCCAAAGCAGTAATTTGAATGCGCGTTCCTACGCGTTCAACTAACCCTTGTACGTGAGAGATGATACCAATTTGTCGGCCGCTCGCTTGCAGTGAATCTAAGCAGCTTAGCGCAACTTCTAGCGTATCGGGGTCGAGTGTACCAAAGCCTTCATCAATAAATAAAGTATTAATTTTAGTTTGTAAACTGGTAATTGAGCCTAGCCCAAGCGCCAGCGCGAGCGATACTAAAAATGTCTCGCCGCCCGACAGACTATCGATGGAACGCACTTCATCACCCATGTCTTGATCGATCATTTGTAAATCGAGTTCAGCGCCCGGTACACGCTGCAATAAGTAACGCGGTGCTAATTCTTTTAAATGATGATTTGCGCTAACCAGCATTTGTTCAAGGGTTAGACTTTGCGCAAATGTTCTAAATTTAGCGCCATCTGCACTGCCAATAAGATCTTTCATTTCTAACCACAATTGTGTCGTCGCGCTTTGCTCTTCGATTTCTTGCTGCAACTGACCATGACGTATCATTGATTGATTATGTTGCTCTAATGCGCTGCGATAATTAAATTGCTCTTCACTGTACTGTTTGTGCTGCGCGGCAATGCTTTTTAATAACATTTCACGCTGCCCACAATCACTTAAACTTGGTTTAGGTGATAACTCAGGACACAACTGCAATAAAAGTTCATCCTTAGCGTTAAGCGCAACTCGCCCTTCATCGAGTCGTTGTTGCTGTTCTTTCAATACCGCCTGTACTTGATGATAATGTTGTAATAACGCCGCTTGCTGCTGCCGCTGTTTAAGCAGCCACTGATGATCGTAATTAAGCAGTGCGTTGAGCTCATCGGCGTTAATTCCTAACTTACGCTGCCACGCAATCCAATCGTCTTGCAAGGTCAATACATCGCCATTAAGCGCCACTAAATGCTGACTAATTTGCTGCAAATTATTTTGCTGCACTAATATTTCATTATGGCTATTCATTAGCGCCAACTCGGCGTTATTGCAAGCTTGGCTCAATTGATTCAATTGTTCTTCCAATGCTTTCTTATAGTGCACTGGATCTTGACCATCAGTTAGGGAAGTAAGCTGCGCTTGCCATTGTGCATGCTGTGTTTGATTTGCCTCATATTGCTGCTTTAATGGTTGCAGTTGCTGCGTCAAATGCTGTATTTGTTGCGTTAAGGCGATATTATTTTGACTTAATTCAAGCGCCTCACTATTGAGTTGATTAAGGTAGTTACTTTTTTCAATGAACTGCTCAACGTCATTAGCCATCTGTCGTTTGAAATCGCCAATAAGCACGGTATCACTTAATATTTCAGACCAATTGGCGGCCCCATAAAGATCTTGCAAAAAACCGATACGTTCATGCATTTGTGCCAAAAATTGCTTGCTATACTGTTTAGCCAACAGTAAATCGCCGTCAAGACTGCGTGTTTTATGTTGCAGGTTATCAATGTGTTGCTTGCCAATTTCCACTTGGTGCTGTTCGTTAGTCACTTTCTGCTCAAGTACTCTGGCTTGCTCAACTAATTGCGACACTTGTTGATATTGCGTTTTGGCCTGTTCTATTTCTAATTTGGTTTGCGCTAGTTGCTCATCAACTTTTGCTAACATAGCCTTAGATACATCACCCAGTGACATCTCGTTGAGCAGGCCGTTTAATTCGGCTATTTCATCAATGATTTTCGTTAGGTGCTGCGCTTGTTGCTTACCAATAACATCAAGCTGCGTTAATTCAGTATTTAGCGCTTGGCTGCGTTGACTAAGCTGGCCATCACGTTCTATCAATTGAGCAATGAGTTGGTCACCAATATTTAATTCTTTGGCGTAAGGGTGATCCTTACTGCCACAAAGTGCGCACGGTTCATCAACCACCAGCCCTTTTCTATGCTGACTTAAAGACATCACTTTTTGTGCTTGCAACAACGAACGATTAGCTTCCTCAGCGGCGGGTAAATGGCTCTGTAATTGCTGTTTAACATTTTGATAAGTAATGCGTGACTGAGTTAAATATTGCTGTATTTCTTGTTCTTGCTGCTGCTTTTGCCCAATCATATGTTGATATTGCAGCGCCTGAATAACCAACTGCTGTTGCTTATTTAGCTCTCCATGATTGTATTGCAAGGCCTCAATCTGTGACTCCATCTGAGACAGGCTTGTCCCTGAAAATGACTCGACATATGTTTGTAGCTGTTGCGTTAAATCTTGCACTTGTTTTTGCTGTAGTTCTAATTCTTTATTAGCATCAATAAGCTGGCTGGACAACTGCTGTTGCGCTTGTTCATCTTGAACTATTTGGTCTTGATACTGTTGATTATTTTGCTGTAATTGCAAGTAATCACTCATTGCTTGCTCTATGGTGCCAAGCTGATTGACCACCAATGACAAGTGCTGATGATCGGTGACATAATCATTAAGCTGGTGTGTGACGTGACTATTTTGCTCGATTAAGCTTTCATTGCCCTGTAATTTTCGTTGTAGCGTAGATTGTTGCTGCTCAATCACTGTAATTTGCTGCTGTTTCTCTTGCAACTGCTCAGCCAATTGCGTCACCTCGACGCTTCGTCTAATCGCCAATTCCAATTCAGGCAATTGCTGTTCAAAGTTTGTTTGTGCTTGGGTTTTACTGTGCTTTAGTTGTTCTACTTGGTGCTGCGTGGTGACATATGTTTGCTCTTGCGCGACGATACTTGTTTGCTGCGCCGACTGCTGTTCGACCAAAGATACGTACTCTTCCTCGCGCTGTGCCAATTGCACTTTTACAACATTTGCACCTTGCGCCAATTCAACCTTTTGAACTAATTGATTGTTGTCTTCCTGCTGCTTAATGTTGTTTTGTGCTTGCACTATTTTTTGCTGGCCATCGCTCATTTGCTGTGCGAGGCTAGCTTGCTGCGCTAGTTGTTGATCTAACCATTGCACCTGTTGTTGTTGCTGCGAAATTCTTGCCAGCGCTTCATTAACACCGCCAATTTTTTGTGCCAATTGTTGTTGTTGTTCTTGGGACAATAAACTGACATCACCCTGCTTTGACTGCAGCAGTTGTAAATTATGCTCCTGCTCTTTTGCCGTCGTAAATGCCTTTTTAGATAATTGAGAATAAAGCTGCGTGCCAGTAATACGCTCAAGTAGATCTGAACGCTCTTTAGCCGGCGCTTTCAAAAATGCAGCAAAGTCGCCTTGCGCCAATAATACTGAGCGTTTAAATTGCTCGTAATTAAGACCAATAAGCGATTCAATGATGGCTAATACTTCGGTTTTTTTACTGGCAATCACTTGCTCTTTTTGACAATCAAACAGCTGCATTTCTTGCGCTTGAAAACGGCCACTAGCACTGCCTCTAGCTCGTTTAACTGACCAACGAGCGCTATATTTCTGACCATTATCTAATTGAAAAACCACTTGAGCAAAACCACTGGCCGCCCCTCGGGTTAATATATGGCGTACGTCATTGCTTTTCAGCCTTTCACTTTCCTGCGTATCCACATGGCCGATTGAGGGGACGCGACGATTAGTACTAAAACGTGGCATCGCGTCAAACAAACTTAGGCAAATGGCGTCCAGTAAGGTGCTCTTGCCCGACCCTGTATTACCACAAATGGCAAATAAACCGGCGTCAGCTAAGACACCTTGCGCAAAATCAATATGAAACGGCGCCGCTAAACTCGCTAAATTCTCACCGTCTAAGGAAATGATTTTCATTGAATGGAGTAATCCCTATTTATTGTTCTGGGTTATGGTTCTGAGTTATCTTGCTGACAATCGCTAAGCAGCTGGCTAAACGCCGACAAATATTTTGCTTCTGGCTGCTTATTATATTGCTGAAAATACTTTAATGAAAAAACATGTTCCGGCTGCAATTGTTCTAATATTTCGCCATCAAATGCCGGCGTTTTAGCATCTTTTTCATGATATTGGCTAGTAATCTTAACTAATCGCACGGGCTTGTCCTGCAATGCCTGATTAATTTTCTCACGTAACATCGCTTGAGGTTTGTCTAGTAATACCACCACCTCTAACAGGGGTTGTAAATGTGGGTCAAGCCAAGGCAAATCAATGTTGGCAAGCAGCGCTAATACTTCATCCAACGGCTGCGCTATACTTGGTATTTTCATTAACTGCACGGTTCTTGGAATGTGCAGGCTATTCACCGAACTTAGCTTGCCCTCAGAAAAATCGACGACTTTAACTTGATGTTTATAGTCTTTTTCTGCCAATGACATGGGGATAACCGATCCCGAATAATAAACGTTTTGACCACCCAATTGCTGAGGCTTATGTAAGTGCCCAAGTGCCGTATAATCAAAACGCGTCGCAAATATATCAATCGGCAAGGCATGTTGATTGCCCCCCAATATACGCCGTTCAGACATTTCACTAATTTGACTCGACACTAAATACGCATGAGCCATCGCAACACTGGCCTGGTCATCGTTATTTCGCCGTGCAATTTCGTCGCCGATTTGCTGATAGACTCTTTCGACGCCTGCCACCAGTTTGTCGTTAACGTCCTTGTCTAAGGTACTTAAATCAAGGTCGCCAGCGCGCAAAAAAGGCACCGCAGCCACTCTAACCGCGACTTCACCCGTTTTATCTTTTAACTCAATAATTAATTTATCAAGATCTAGACTATTATCGTCATGACGAGGTAAGGCGCCGATAAGGTGAATATCAAACGCCCTGAGTAGATGATCTGGCGCGTCAAGTTTACTCGGTGAGTCATGGTTGCCCGCCATCAATAATAAATCAAGGGAAGGCAATGACTGCTTCACTTTGGCTAAAAATTGATACAGTAAACGCCATGACCATGCGGGCGGATTAGCGCTGTCAAATATATCGCCAGCAACAATCAATGCGTCCGCTTGTTGTTCTTTAAGCTGTTCAAACAACCAGTTTAAAAAAGCTTGTTGCTCAAACTCACGTGAGATACCCAATAATTGATGCCCGAGGTGCCAGTCTGACGTATGAAAAATTCGCATAGTACTTTATCTAATTCCCTGCGCTAATTTTTTGCTATTTTGAGTAGATTCAACTATTTTTAAAGCTAATCACATCATAGTTTCAATATTTAGACGCGTTATTTTAACGTGATGGCGTTGACTATACGCAAAGTGATTACGGTTGCAATAATTGCATGATGATTTAACAAAATCAGTGAGATTTTTATATTTTACCATTAATGGAGATTAAGAATGGCGACAGTCAGCATTTCGAATCGACTGCTAAGCAGGGTTCTGTCTTCATATATTATTCTTTCATTTAGCGTAACGTTATTGCAAGTCGCATTTACCTATGTTTCGGTAAAAAGTGAAATGTATAAAGAAGTTCAACAACTGGAAAAAACGATCAGTGTCAGCCTTAGTCAGGCGATTTGGGAGTTAAACGAAGAACAAATTGCTGCGATAGGCAACGGTCTGGTTGAAATGACACTCGTTAAAGCCGTATTGATTCAGGATGAAATGAGCAAAGAAATATTTATCAGTGGCATGCTCGAAGGTTTTGAAACCTCAGAAAATCAGTCTCTAAATACAGCTAAAAAAGTCCAATATAACGAACTGTTTGGCTTAGAAAATCAGCTATCTTTTAGCTTGTCTGGCACACCAACCCATGTCGGTCGCATCATTATTTTCTCTAGTTATTCTACAATTTACAACAAAGTGATGGTGCAGGTGCTTTTCCCAATCATTGGTTTACTCATCAGTATTTTGTTGTTGAGTTTTTTGATCAAACGATTATTTCACCGTCTGCTTACTAGCCCTCTTGAACAGTTAAGTTACGGCATTGCACAAATTGATTTAGAAAACTTAAGCCAATCACGACTAATACCGCCAAGTGAGCAACAAGACGAACTTAACATGCTGACCCATTCCTTTAATTTAATGTTAGTTAAATTAGAAGAATACAAACTTAATCTTGAGAAAACTAAATTAGCACTAGTCAACGCCAATAAAAAACTTGATTTGCAAAACATGTCACTTGAGCAAGAGGTCAGTAAAAAGACCGCGAATCTTAGTCTTGCAATCTCAGAGCTAGCACAACAAAAAACCGAATTAGAAGAAAGCGAGCGTGAATTAATTGACTCGCTTACGCGCTTAAAACAAACACAAACGCAACTGGTACATTCAGAGAAAATGGCGTCTCTAGGCAGTCTAGTTGCTGGTATTTCACATGAAATAAATACTCCAGTGGGTATCGGCGTCACCGCGGTCTCCTATTTAACCGAATGTGTTGGCAACTTAGATATCGCCATTAAAAACAAAACGTTAACTAAAACCCACATGGGGAAATTTATTGATGACGCCAACAACAGTTGCTCGTTATTAACCACCAACTTAAATAAAGCGTCGCAACTCATTCAAAGTTTTAAAGACATCGCGGTTGATCAAACAAGCGAAGCGATTAGAGATGTTAATTTGTTTGACTACCTCAACGAAGTCATCACCTCATTACAGCCTAAATTAAAACGCACACAGCATAGAATTATTGTCGAAGGCGATAAAGATATTGTGATCCATTGCCGAGCGGGTTCATTATCACAAATGTTCACCAATCTTATCCTTAATTCACTAGTGCATGCGTTCGACGATATTACAAAGGGCGACATGACCTTTCATTTGAGTCGTGACGAAACGCTGGTCTATATCACCTACCAAGACAATGGTAGCGGCGTTAGCCAAGATAACTTGAAGCAACTTTTTGAACCATTCTTCACCACCAAACGTGGCCAAGGTGGCAGCGGGCTTGGCACTCATATTTTGTACAACATTGTGAACCAATCTCTCAATGGTAAAATTAGCGCGCAAAGCGAACTCGGTGACGGACTAAAATATTCAATTCAATTTCCATTATCTCAAATTAATAGTAAATAAAAATCTTCATTAAATTTGCCGAGTAAGTTGTGATTGCTAACTCTGAAACTTTTCCCTACACTCTATGCCATTCTCCTTTTAAACGATTTACGGATCGTTTTTCAACCAATTGTATTAATGAAGTGACCAATTTTGTAGTGAGGATAAACGGATTAGAGCACATGTTCATAGTTCCAGACTGAACATAAGCACCCACATCCTTGTGGGCGAAGCATTTATTTCTTATTGTAGTTATTCTACAAAGAAAATAAATAACGCCGCTATTATTCGTTTATACCAATTCCATTAATTATGTGATCTTGTTGTGCGACGAAAAAATCAGCTAGAACAAGGCGCTCGATTGACTAATAGCTGGCTATTAGGATAGAGAGCAACGATGTAATAGTTAATTTTAACAAGCACAAGTTATCAGATCATTACTGGAATTAGTATTTCACCATGAAAAATGATCAAAGCGTTTGTGCCATTGGTATTACTTATAAAGTGACTATTATGTGGTTTAAAAATTTAATTGTTTATCGTTTATCCAAGCCTATTGACCTAACACCCGATCAACTTGAAACTCGTTTAGAAGAGTTTTCATTTCATCCCTGTACCAGCCAAGAGCAAAGCAAGTTTGGCTGGGGCAAGCCAATGGGTAAACACGGCGACTCATTAATTCATGTCACCGACGGTAATATCTTATTGTGTGCGCGCAAAGAAGATAAGATGCTACCTGCCTCTGTGATAAAAGAAGCACTGGACGAGAAAGTTGAAAAAATAGAACAAGCGACGTCACGCCCGGTTAAGAAAAAAGAAAAAGACGCATTAAAAGAAGAAATTATTCATACGTTGTTGCCGCGTGCATTTTCTAGAATGGGTTCAACTTTCGCCTACATCTCGCCAAAGATGAACTTAATCATTGTTAATGCATCAAGCCATAACAAAGCTGAAGATTTACTCGCTTTATTACGTAAATCAATAGGTTCATTAGCGGTGCTACCTGTGCAAAGTAAATCACCTATCGATCAAACCATGACTCAGTGGTTAACCGATGATGTATCGACCCACCCTTTTAGTCTGTTAGAAGAAGCTGAGCTGAAAAGCCCATTAGAAAATGGCGCGATAATTCGTTGTAAGAATCAAGATTTGATATGCAACGAGCTAAAAGCCCATATTGAAAACGGCATGTTTGCGGTTAAAGTGGCGATGCAATATGGCGAGTCCATGAGCTTTGTGCTTAGTGAAGATTTGACCATTAAACGCGTTAAGTTCACTGACGTAGTGACCGAGCAGCAAGAAGATCAAGATAAGGATGATAGAGCGGCCTGTTTCGATGCGGATTTTTCTATTATGGCGGGAGAATTTGAAACCTTTATCCCTGCATTACTTGAATTACTTGGCGGTGAAGAAGTCGCTAACGCTGAATAATTAACTAAACCTGCAGGCTTTGTAAAAGGGCGTAGATAATATTATCTACGCCCTTTTTAGATCATGAGTCTTTGTACCTAGAATCAGTAGTCGAACCACGGATAATAGCGCAGCTCCTTGATTCGCGTCTAACCGCTGAATCTAGCTTAAAATCTAATCTTTCTTTTCTTTTTTCTCTGGGAAATCTACCCCTAACCACGCTTTAAAGAAGGATTTTTGCGCCTTAGTCGCGTCCTTCACTGTTTTTACTTGCGGTATTTTGTCCATTTTCTCAGCAAAAGTTAGACTCTTCTCTTCTAAACGATCACGTCTAAACAAACTTAAGGTCACTGTTTCACCCGCTTTATATTGCGCTAAACGTGTTTTAAGACTGCTTTGAGTTATCTTAAGACCATTAATCGCGACGATTTGATCACCCGTTGTCAGCCCTGCCTGCCATGCGACTGAGTCTTTAACCACGCGTGTAAGTGTTACTAAACCGCCACTATCGCGACTAGAGAAACCTGTGTCAGCAATGCCTTTACTTTTCTTAGGGTATGAGAAGGTTAATCCTGCATTTTCTAATAACGCGTCAAAATCAATCGATAACGGCGTTTCAACATTTTGCTGCCACCAGGTGCTGTAATCTTTACCCGTTAATGATTTAGCCAAGTTTTTAACGTCTTGTGCATTAAAAGATTTTGGTAAACGATGTTGCTGATATAACGCGTTATGCAGCTCGCTATAACCCGCCTTAAGATTACTGTCTTTAAGCATTTGAAAGTCTAACGCCAACGACGCCATGAAACCTTCCGAATAAATATTTACACTGTGGTTATTAGCAAAATCACCGCCTTTAGCAATCCAACTTTCATGGCTAGACTCGTTAACCGATTGCACTTTCCGACCAGGCTTATGGGTGTGACCATCGATTCTTTTGGCTAACTGCTCAAAGAACTCTTTTTGCTTCATTAATCCAGCTTGCAACAACAAGTGACTTTGGAAATAGCTTGTTGAGCCTTCCGAAATCCATAACAGATCAGTGTAATTCTCTTTTTGGTAATCATAAGTCGCCAAGTCACCGGGACGGTAAGCCTTAACATTCCACGTATGCACTAATTCATGTGCTGCCGTGCCTAAAAAGCTAAGGTATTGCTTACGCGGTGCGAACGTAAAACGATTGCGTTGAATAATCGTTGAGTTTAAATGCTCAGTCGCCCCACGCGCGCCAGTTGTCGCGTGTACCATAAATACGTATTTGTCGTATGGATAACCCTGCCAAATATTTTGGCTAGTCGACACTAATTTCTTTAAATCTTCAGCCATCTTAGGCGCGTCGTAGTTGCCTTCGCCCCAAATAACTAATTGGTAATCTTTACCATCTTCTTTAAAATCAAATACGGTGCTAATGCCCGTCTCAATTGGTGAGTCAACCAATACATCATAATTGTCAGCTACAAAATGATGAGTGCCTGCACTGTCCATGCCTGAATAACTTTTCCAGCTTTTAGGCACGTTTAACTTCACTGATACATCTTCATTACGGCGCGCAGGATCGTACATGAACACACCAGTGGCATCGAGATACGCATGAGTATCATCGATATGGCGCGTACGCAGGCCAAGTTCGTTTGCGTAAACACTGTAAGATACTGTGATAGCACTCTTATTTGGGTTAATAATCTCCCAACTAGACTTATCTGTATGTTGCCAGCTTAATTTATTTCCCTTGTCATCAACGGCCTCAAAATCTCTCACGCCGTTGGCCAAGTCTAGTATTTGGTATTTCCCTGTGCGCCACGCAGGCATCATCACCGTTGCGTCACCGCTGCCAGCAGGCAATGTCATGGTGATTTCCCCCATGTGGTGTTCAGGCGTAGATAAATCAATTTTATAGTCAACGGTGGCACTTGCGCCAAAACTTGCTAGCAATAATGCAGCAATACTTAATTTTGTTTTCATTATATGATCTTGTTTTATTGTTAGAATGAGGGTATTTTTGGTTATAATATACCAATTTCTGATAATAATAAAAATATAATAAGAAATCATAATTGATGCAAAAATACAGCCTAAAGTTTATCTTATCAATGACTCTTTTCACGCTCATTTATTTGATACCTAATGCAGTACAAGCACGAAACTTACTACATGTACCGTTAAGTAAGTTGGCGGCCCAAGTAGCTAAGTTACCGCTCGAAAAGCGTCTGCCATTTATAGAGCAAGCACTCAAGAATGCTCCCCTGACCAAAGATTTGGCCAAGCACATTACTTTATTGTTGATGAAGGGGAATTATTACTATAAAAAACAAAATAACAAACTCATACAAGTGATATTGGATGACGTATTTGTGTTGCTTAAGGACAAACAACTCCCTTTATTATTAGCGAACACTCATTATTTGCATGCGATGAATAAAAGCATGTTGCAGCGCCAATATGACGAAGCAACAGCAATATTCAAAACGGCCATTAGCACGCTTCAACAAAATTCGTTTTTAAACGAACAGCAGTTGCCCGCACAAAAGCTATTATTGGCATCAACCTACAAACTAGCCTCTTTGTTATTATTGTTGCAACAACCAGACAATGCGAAAAGCTATTTAATGGAGGCAAAAATACTTGCAGCAACACTCAATGATAGCGAATATCAAATAAATGCAGCAATGAAGTTAAGCCAGTATTACGTTGCGACAGATCAATTAGTTAAAGCAGAACAAGAGTTAATGGCGACTTACCAGCTAGCACTCGCTCAAAAAAGTAACAGACTTAGCATTGTATTGGTGCAGTTTTCACGCTTTTATCGTAAGAATCAACAATTTGAATTAGCGATAGAATATGCATTAAAAGCCGTAGATTTGGCCAGAGAAAGTTATATTGGCATTACTGTTGATTCTCCTTTGCCAGCACGCATTAGACAAGCTGACGTCGCATCATCCGTTTATAATAATCTAGCAATTTGTTATGAAGAGTCCGGTGATCTTAATTTAGCCATGGTGCATTATCTCAACATTATTAATTCATTAAAAATCAATACTAGAAATATATATTATTCACTGGCTCACCATAATCTTGGCCAGCTCTATAAAAAACAGCAAAATCTCGCTAAGGCTTTGTATTACTTTAAAATTTCTGGTGAACATTTCAAGGAAATTGGCCACCAATTTTATTTATTATCCAATAATTTAAGTTTAGCTGACGTTTATATGCAGCAAAAGAATTACCAACAAGCCATTGTTATTGCAGAAAAAGCATTGATTATTGCCAAAGAACGTAAGGCGTTAGCCCTGCAGAAAACCGCACACCAGTATTTAAGTGAAAGCTACCTTCAAACACAGCAATATCAGCAAGCCAGTATCCATTATGCTGCGTTATTGATCATAACAGTGCGCCAGCAGGCTCGATTAGAAGAGAAAATAGTCGCGTTGAAAAATAAACCGCAGCCGCAAAGCATCAACCTGCAGCAACAAATAGCGCAACTCAATGATGAGCTGGCGCAGAGTCAAAAAGACAATGAAAAGGCAATCACCGTGCTTAGTTTATTAAAACTTGTCATTGTATTACTTGGCATTACTTTCCTTATCTTTGCGCTACGGCTTAAGCTAACGAAAAAACCTGAAAATATGGTTAACCATGTCCAGCGATCGCTAACGCGTTATAATATATCCTTCATTGCTAATACCGCACATTTCCTTCAAATTTTTCAAGAGAACTACGCCAGTCGGCAATATTTGATGACGTTAGAAGTCATGAAAATTGATGCGTTATTTAAATACATGAATTATGAACAAGCGAGCCAATTGATCGAGCAATGGTTTATCGAATTATCAAATGTCATTAAGCAAGACATTTATTTACTCAATAGTTCAACCATCATTTTCGCGGCGAGCATACAAGACAGCGCTCAGCAAAATACCCAGCAAGACACCTCACATAACATTGGCCAATTCTTATCGTCAGTGCTGCAAAACATAAATGAGGCGATGCCAATTCAGCTGCAAGAGCTTAACGATGAATCTTTATTTATTACCACAATTGGCTGCACCACTATTGATAAGGGGCACGCTGAGAATAGACTCATTGATATCACTAATTATTTAAATTTAAGCCTGACCGCGTTAAATGGGGTACAAACCATTAGCCACCAACAAAGTAATAAAAATTGGTTGTGCATCAGTCCTAAAACACCGAACATTGATATCATGTCACCAGACCGTAGCCGTTGGCTCTATGCCATTGAAAATAATTTAATGACGATGCACTGCGGCCATGATTTGACAAATGAACATACCATTGATTGGCAAACTACGTTCTACCAGATACAGTAGATCACTAACGATTATCGATGCAGGAGGCAATATGATTATAAAAATTAGCCCACGAGGCAGCCTAGAGCAACTATCACAGATAGAAACGGCCAAGCTCAAGAATGACGTAAACTCAACGCATTATCAGTTATTTAGAAAGTGCGCATTGGCGGTATTATGCTCAGGTATTAAAACCGATGATGCAGATACCATCATGCAGCAATATCACGACTTTGATATTAACGTGATTATTCGTGAACGCGGTGTGCAATTAGAGTTAATTAACCCGCCGCAGCAGGCCTTTGTTGATAATGAAATAATCATTGGTTTACAGGAGCATCTATTTTCGACGCTGCGTGACATTGTTTATTTGAGTGATCACTATCATATCGAAAACGATGCCTCTCAATCACCGAGCGAGGTGATCACCAACCGTGTTTTTCGCGGTTTAAGAAACGCCAAGCTGATTGGTCAAGCGATAGTTCCCAATATAGTGGTATGTTGGGGCGGACATTCAATTAACGACATTGAATTTGCCTATACACGTGATGTCGGCTATGAATTAGGTTTGCGTCACCTCAACATTTGCACGGGTTGCGGCCCAGGTGCAATGGAAGGCCCGATGAAAGGTGCCACCATTGGCCATGCCAAGCAAAGAGTAGAAAATCGTCGCTATATCGGTCTGACAGAGCCGTCTATTATTGCGGCCGAACCCCCGAATCAAATCGTTAACGAATTGGTGATTTTGCCCGACATTGAAAAACGCCTAGAAGCCTTCATTCGAGTCGGTCACGGTATTGTGATCTTTCCTGGCGGCGCGGGCACTGCAGAAGAATTATTATACCTGTTGGGTATTTTGCTAGATCCAGCCAATAAAAATTATCCGTTCCCGTTGGTATTAACTGGCCCTAAAGAAAGCAAAGCTTACTTTGAACAAATAGATTTATTTATTGGCCAAACATTAGGCGCGCAAGCACAAGCGCTTTACACCATAGTGATCGACGACAGCCAACTCGTGGGCCAGTTATTAAAGCAAGGGATGAGTGATGTACGCCAATACCGGAAAACTCGCGAAGACTCTTACCGTTTTAATTGGAGTTTAAACATTCCGCTCGTTTTTCAAACGCCTTTCGATCCTAGTCATCAAAATATGAGTCGTTTGAACCTCAGTTATGATCAAAGCACTCAATCGTTAGCCGCCAACCTGCGTTGTGCCTTTCAGGCATTGTCGCCGGCAATGTTAAACACGAGAGCATTTTGGCGATTAAGCGACAGGGATTGTTTTAATTAAGTGGCGATCAGGCACTCATGGAAAAAATGGATACTTTGCTAAGTAGTTTTGTCGAGCAATGCCGCATGAAACTGCCGGGCAGTAAATACATTCCCTGTTATCAAATTAAGAAATAATGAAACATAAACAACCTATGATCCACCTTGTCATCATTGATGCGTTAAATCTTATTCGACGTATTGATGGTGCCTTACGCGGCTTTTCAAGCGATGCCTCGCTAGACAGCGAGCAATTAATCAATTTGACTTTACAGGCTTTAAAAAAGTTAATCAGGGGCCATCAACCAACGCATATTGTGGCGATATTCGATGGCGATGGCAATAATTGGCGTAAAGCGTTATACCCGCAATACAAACATGATCGTAAGCCCATGGCAGAGGATTTGGCTCTTTTGCTGCCTAAAATTATTGAGCAATGGCAAGATATCGGTGTTGCGTCCTATCAACCGCCACACGATGAAGCCGACGATATTATAGCGACCCTTAGCACTAAAATAGCGCAGCGAGGTGCTAAGTGCACCGTTATTTCAACCGATTTAGGCTTTTTGCAGCTATTGTCGCAGCAAACAAAGGTCTGGGATCATTTCGCTAGCCAATGGCAAGATGAGCAATTAGTACAGAAAAAATTCAATGTTAGTTCACGCCAGCTTCTTGATTACTGGGCCATCGTTGGTCAAAGTGGTAACAAAATACCTGGGGTAGCTGGCATGGGCCCCAAGGCTGCACTTACACTGCTCACCCAATTTGGTACACTTAAAGACGCGTTTTCGGCGCAGACAGACGAAAAAAACAAACTGTTAAGCAAACTGCATAACAATAAACAGCCAGCGCAATTAAGCTATCAACTAGTTCGATTGAAAAAAGACATCGCGCTTGGGGTTAATTTACATGACTTTATTTATCGACAGCCTCATTAGGATTTATTGTTAGCATGACTACTAAGCAAAGCGATTCATTGCTGCCATTAATCTTCGAGCAACGCCAACAACTAGACGATGCGTTTAGTATCGCCTGCGTTAAAATATCGGTGTCCAACGCCCATAAACTAAAAGTGCAAATATTAGTATTATTTGACTGGTTATGGCATTTGTCCCCCGCAAGTTTAGATACAGTGATAGCAATGTCGTTGTATCAACCCAATGATATTTCTAGTCTAGCCAATCAAGCGTTTTGCCGCGGGGCCATCGCGGCAAAGCTTTCACAACAACAGCTTTATCACGCCACCAGTGCCCGCAGCTTAATTAGTGGCGCGATTGTCATGGATATTAGCCTAGGGTTAAATTCAAATCCGTTGGCGCAGCACATATTCAAGCGTCAGCCTTTAACCAAAGAGCAACTGTACTTTTATCGCCAGCATCCATTACATTCAGCCAACTATTTACACAAGTTAAATGTGGTTGATCACAACGCCGTGCTGGGTATTATTGAGCATCAAGAATTACTTGATGGCAGTGGATTCCCTAAAAAACTTCGGCAGCAATCAATTTCTCCTTTGGGAAAGATCCTAGCTGTGATTAGCAAGTATGTTGAGCTAACAGCGACTAGAGCTAATCGACCTGCTTTTAGTACGCATCAAGCGCTAAGTTATTTAGCACAACGTCAGTCGTTATATTGCGCATTAATTTTGCGACAATTAGTCACAGCAGTTGATAAAGCACTGCCCGGCATGGTTACTAAAATAGACAAACAAAAGTGGGGATTTATTCAAGCCGTCGAGCCTGACACACAACGATTATCGCTATTGCTTTACCATGAGGATAATGGTTGCCTAACAATGGCATCGCAAGCAAAGACAGTGGCTATTGCAGACGTTGAGCACTGGCAATGTGCCGCTAATATATTTTCACAGCAAAAGCTTAGCGCCTTGCTAAAAGAGCAACAGATTGTGCAAAGAGAGGACTGTAGTGAGTCCAATAGTCGCCTTAAGCCACCCCCTACGCTGACAATATTATTAAAGGAGCTAACACTAACCGCGCCAGATAAAGATAAGATAAAGCGCATGTTAGTCACTCTGCCTATACTGGAAAAAACACTGATAGTGTGTTTATCGTCTTTATACCCACATAGCCAATTTAACGATAGTTTCCACGCGATTAAAATGATCGGTAATCAACAGATAGGACCTTTACTCAGTTTATTAGCGCTGCAATCTCAACTTGAACAATACTATTTCCCCGCTCGTTTTGAGTTAAATCAAAGGGTGAAATGTATTGTAAATATTAGTCGGCATATATCTCAACATACTCACGAAATATTACCCAATCAGTTAGCGATGTTTAGCCTGCTAAATTTAGCCCCACTGTACTTTGAAGGCGCTATCCATCAAGGGCATAAGCACAAGACTAACAGTGAAGACAATAAGAGTAATGAGGGCATAGCACCCATGCACCACGCTTATAGTCTGTTTGGCTTAGCGAGCAATGCCAAGCAACAAAAAATTAGTTTGGCGCTGGCACAACGCTGGCAAAATCAAAATTCAACACTAAGTTCAATGGCACTTTTGCATAATGAAAATATTGAACACCAACGTGATGAGCAGCAAATGGTGGCGGCATATCAGCTTGCGGTGCTCATTTGTCATCACGTATTTGATCAAACAGAATTAGATGATGCAAGGCTAAAAATTAAATTGCAGCAAATTCTGCGTTGCTTAAAAATGAGCAATACGCATCTTGAACATCTACTGCAATTGGCTATGTCAGATCAGCCTATGTGTGAATTAACGAGAAGACGACGGTAAAATTTGAATCGCCACGGTCACTTCTTCACGATCGTGGTACAAATGTTTACATTGTAATTCATAACGCATACCGGCTTTTCTTAGCCGTGCTTGGATATGTTCTAAGCACTTTTGCACTTCGAGGTGACGTTTTTTCATCGGTAATTTCAGGTTAAAGATGGTTGCACGACACCATTGATTGACTAACCAATCGCCCATTAAGTCTGCCACCTTCATTGGTTTTTCAACCATGTCACAAATCATCCAATCCACTGTTCGTTCGGGTTGATATTTAAAACCATCAGCCATCAAGTGGGTCACTTGTCCAGTATCCATTAACGATTGTGCCATAGGCCCATTGTCGACAGCTTTAACAAACAAACCTCGACGGACCAACTGATAAGTCCAGCCGCCTGGACACGCGCCTAAATCAACCGCTTTCATGCCTGAGTGCATGCGTTTTTCAATGATGCCTTTAGGTAAGAACAACAAAATAGCTTCTTCAAGTTTCAGCGTAGAGCGACTTGGTGCGTCACTTGGAAATTTAAGACGTGCAATGCCCATAAAGAAAGGTGAATTATTTTTAGGGTACGAATAACCAATAAATCCTTGACTAGAGTCAAGCAGCATTAAATGCAACACTGGTTTCTTATTGTGTTCTTTAGCCGTTAATACTTCTTGTTTACGTAGCGCAGCGCGAAGCGGCACAGTAAACTTTCGACAAAAACCCAACAACTCTTTCGCTTCGTTCGTATCAGGTGTCTCCACGCGAATATCACCACATAATGGCAAATGTTCGGTGGCCGCTAACACAGCTGAGATTCGATCTTCACTTGGCAAGTCAGTTAGTTTATCAACCACAACGATCATTTGTCGTGCAAAAACCAACTGATTAAACGAAATGTGGTTCGCTAACTTATCAGCTTCCGCTAAGTCGGTGGTGACATATAACACATAGCCAGAATTATCACTTACTACGCAATAACCGTAAACTTCCTGCTCAGTCGCCAACTGCTGAATTTCACCGGCACATTCTTTTTCAAAGCCGCGACGGCAATATAACAACAACCCATTATTCATAATTTAATCTCTCGGTTTATGTCGCCAAGCAACAACTAACAAGGCTAACCAGCCCATAATAAAACATACACCGCCAATGGGTGTTAAAAAGCCGGCAATTTTAGCGCCAGTAAAGGAAAATAGATACAACGGATAGCTAAATAATGTGATGCCCAGCGCAAATAGCCCGCCGCTTATTAACCATGCCCGCTCACCGCGCTGCATATACGCGATAGTCACCAGCAATAGTGCTAATAAATGCACGTAATGTTGTGTGCTGGCTTTGTCAAAGACACCAACCAAATAGCTGGAGCTGTTTAAGGTGGCATTATGGCTAGCTAACGCGGCTAACATGGTGGCTAAAGCACCATTTAGTGCAATAAAAATCACTAGTAATTTAAGTTTCACGTAAATCTCCTGGCATGCGACTGCTTGCCTTTTCTTGTTCAAATAGAGCCAACATCCATTGTCTAAACGCTTTAATCTTACCCAACTCACTTTGGCTTTCTTCAGACACGATATAATAAGCGTCTTTGCTCATTAAAAACTCATCGAAAGGACATACTAATCGTCCTGCTTCTATTTCAGGGCGTGCAAATACGCTATAACCTAACGCAACACCTTGCCCATAAATGGCGGCTTGCATCACCAATGATGACAAACTAAAAATAGGGCCGTGATTGACATTAAGTGAGACAACGCCAGTTTGTCGACACCAGTTTTTCCAGTCTTTGCGCGACAGATCATGTAGCAGAGTATGTTTGGCTAAATCTGACGGTTTATTTAACGGTTTATCTCCTGTCAATAAACTTGGTGAGCAAACGGGAATTAAATATTCATCGCGTAATTTCTCAGCGTCAATACCAGGCCAAAGCCCCCGCCCATAATATATAGCAATATCGACATCGTCGTTCAGAAATCCCTCATCAAGATCGATGGCTTTAATGCGCACATCAATCTCAGGATGCAATTCACTAAACTGGGCCAAGCGTGGCACTAGCCACTGAATAGCAAAACTGGGCTGCGACGCGACTGTTAATGTGCCACTAGCAGTTCTTGACAATAGTTTTTCTGTGGCTTGAGACAAGGAACTAAAGATATCTTTTATATCTAAGAAATAACTTTGTCCTTCTTCGGTCAACAGCAAGGTTCGATTTTTACGGCGAAACATTTTCATCGACAAATTTTCTTCAAGTGCCTTAATTTGATGGCTTACTGCAGCCTGCGTCACAAATAACTCTTCCGCAGCTTTGGTAAAACTTAAATGACGTGCTGCAGCTTCAAAAGCTTTTAATGCATTTAATGGAGGTAATCGTCTCGACATACCCGTCCCTATTAATTATTAGTTTTTCTAATGCGAAATATTACATTTTATCGTTTGTTGAAGCAACTTTAATTGACTACATTATCACCACGTTAGCAACGGTGCTAACCGAAATTAATACCATAAACTTTAAACATCAACTCAAAGGAACCATCATGAACACCCTAATCAAAGCCACTTTCGTTATCGCCAGCATCGCAATTTCGTTTGCAAGCAACGCAGCGATCGATAGTGAGATGCAGTTAAATTCAGCTCTTACGGAACAAGAAGTTGTTAGCATGTTAGGTGATGATATGAAGATGAATAAAATTGAACTGAAAAAAAACATCAGCTTTAAAGCATCGAAACCTCTATCACCAAAAACAGAAAATTTTGGTTTGGTAACAGTGCGCACGATCAATACCCCATCAATGATCATGACCGTCAGCAAACGCTAATACCAATCCTCGTTGAAGAGTGATCTTGTTATGTGTAGGTAAAGCTGGTGAAGACTAGGCGCTCGATTGACCAATAGCTGGCTATTGGGATTGAGAGCAACGACGTATTCAGCTGCTTTAACCAGCATAAGTGGGCAGTCTTTAATGTGGATTGGTATCATATTAATTAGGAACGAGCTTATCGCTCGTGCTCTCCCCTAATTAGATAATAAAAAAGCCAGTTACATAACTGGCTTTTTTGATCATAACACACTGGCTCTTATCCGTTATTTAGTGTCGATCGCATCATATGATTTCACTAATTCGTCAATGCCTTTCATTTGTGCCAAGAATGGCTCTAAGCGATCAAGAGGCAATGCACAGGGACCGTCGCATTTTGCGTTATCAGGATCAGGGTGTGATTCTAAGAATAACCCACCAATGCCCTGACTCATGCCAGCAAGACCAAGTTGTGTTACTTGTGCTCTACGACCACCAGCACTGTCACTGCGTCCGCCAGGGCGCTGTAATGAATGGGTCACGTCAAATATAATTGGGTATGACATTTCTTTCATGATGCCAAAGCCTAACATGTCGACGACTAGGTTATTATAACCAAACGATGAACCACTCTCACATAACATCAATTTGTCATTACCCGCTTCTTTAAATTTCGCCAATATATGACGCATTTCCTCAGGTGACAAAAACTGTGCTTTTTTTATGTTAATCACCGCGTTAGTTTTAGCCATTGCGGCGACTAAATCGGTTTGACGCGATAAGAAGGCGGGTAATTGAATGACATCAACAACCTCGGCAACCAGTGCCGCCTGATACGGTTCATGCACGTCGGTAATGATTGGCACATTAAAGGTTTGTTTAATTTCTTCAAAAATACGTAAACCTTCTTCCAAACCTGGTCCGCGATAAGAGCTAATCGATGAGCGATTCGCTTTATCAAATGACGCCTTAAAGACATAAGGGATATTAAGTTTAGTAGTCACTTCTACGTATTTCTCGGCAATTGACATCGCCATATCACGAGATTCAAGTACGTTCATACCGCCAAATAATACAAATGGCTTGTCGTTCGCAACATCAATATTGCCAACCTTAATTGTTTTTTGTTGCATGATAACTCCTCATTAAAGTGCAATAAATTTCAGTACCAAACCACAAAAATATGCACCGATAGTACCGACAAGATAACCAAATACGGCCAATAATACGCCTACTGGCGCTAACGCAGGATTAAATGCAGCGGCAACAATTGGCGCAGACGCCGCGCCGCCAACATTCGCTTGCGAGCCAACCGCCATAAAGAATAATGGGGCTTTAATTAATTTAGCCATGCCTAACATAAGCGCAGCATGTATTAGCATCCAAATACCACCAAGGACAAAGTATTTAGGTGTTTCAACAATTTTAGTCACATCCATATGCATACCAATGGTCGCGATAAGAATGTATAAATAAACCGTCCCTATTTTTGATGCGCCAGTAGATTCCAATTTACGTGCTTTGGTAAAGGACAAGCCTAAACCAATAAAAGTACAAGTAATGATTAACCAAAAGAATTTACTGTTTAAGCTGAATTTTTTCGCCAATTCAAATTGTTCGAAAAATGGCGCAATCAAGTCAGCAGCTACATGAGCAATGCCCGTTGCGCCAAAACCAACAGCAACAATTAGCATTAGATCTTTAGTGCTTGGAATGCGCGAGTTTTGTGCTTGATACTCAGATATTTTCTTGCCTAGCGCTGTAATAGCGGAAGTATCAGCCCCCGTTTTAGCATCAATCTCTTTAGCTTTGTTGGCTAGGATCAGTAATACCGCCATCCATAAGTTGGCAACAATAATATCAACGGTAACCATGATACTGAAAATATCAGGTCCCGCTTCAAAAATCTCTTTCATCGCCGCTTGATTAGCGCCGCCGCCAATCCAACTACCAGCAACGGTAGTCATGCCGCGCCATACAGCTTCAGGACCATCAACACCAATCATTTCTGGATAAATGCTCGACATAATAAGCAGCGCAATCGGTCCGCCAATCATGATGCCCAATGTGCCTGTAAGAAACATCACAATGGCTTTAGGCCCTAGGCTAAGTATCGCTTTTAAATCAATGCTAAGGATTAATAAGACCAAACAAGCTGGCAATAGGTAACGTGATGCAACGAAATAAAGCTTTGACTCATCGGGGTTAACAATGCCAAAACTATACAATAACGACGGCAAGAAATAACACAGCAACAATGCGGGTATAAATGTAAAAAACTTCTTTAAAAAAGGATGTTCGCTTTGGCTTGCATAAAAAATACCGCCTAACATTGTGGCTAAAATGCCGAGTATCACGGCATCGTTGGTAATAAACGCAGGTTCCATATTATTCTCTCTTATTATTATTATGCTTATATATTATTTTTATGTTTGTAATTTAATGCATCACGACAGATTGCGTTTTAAGTTTGTCGATATGCCCTTTTAATACTTCACTGTTAGGGTGTTCAGGACAGTGCTCGATAAAAAAGGCAAAATCGATGGCCGCGCCACAGTAATAATCTAACTGCTGCAAAATAAAACCACGCTCCATGATTTGATTTGGATCGTCAGGCACCAGCTCTAATATTAATTCGCTAAACATTAAACCCAATTCATAATCTTCGTCCAACAAACAGGCTTGTTTTAAACTGGCTAAAAAACGCTTCTTTACAGTTACCTCACCTGCCGCCATTAAATGCTCATCTTGTAAACGTATGTGATCACCTAAATGCCCGCGTACTAAAGATTCCATTAAATGGTTACTTAACGCTTTGCCGTTCAATGGATCAATATATTGGCCACTGAGGCCATTAAGTTTAATAACAAAAGGTCCCGGAAAATCGATAATTTGCGGCTGTAACTCAAGTAAGTTCAATAAGTGTTCAACCAGAATGGTTGATAATGCATTATTGCCGATGCGATGTTCAATGAAGTGATAGAGATTATTGCTTTTAATCGAAAAATAATCACTTTCGTCAATCGCAAAATGCCAATGACCATAAAACAATTCATTAAATGCAAGCCAACGCTGTTCAAGTGATTGCTCTTGCTCACTAATCGCAATCACTTGATTAGTGAGCTCTATTAGCAAAGCCTTGCATTTTTCGATGTCTAACTCTTCGCTAGTAGCTTCTGAGCTAAATAGTAATATCTCAAAGGCGGTCATCGCATGAATGTCTGGAAGGTTGTCAATTAAATGCACAGTATTACCCAAGGATCATTGCTTGCTTTAATACCGCTAACTTACCAGCGATTAATACCCAACCCACGGCGCCGATGCTTGTTAGCAGCTTCGTTTTAACCGTTTCGGCTTTGTACAGCGCAATATAAGCCAACACAATGTAAGCGATAACAGCAATCACTTTCTCGGTTAACCAATTATCAACAAATGGTGTTTGATTGATAATAATACACAGCATTATTGCGGTAATAATTAATAAGGTATCAACGGTGCGCGAAGTTATTTTTGCCCATTTTTTCTGGTGAATTGATTTATTGGCGAACATGAGCGCCACGCGAACAACAAAGAAAAGCACGCTAAAAGCAACAAAGCTTAAATGCATGTGTTTAATAGGGAGATACATTGATTCCATGAAAATAGTCCACATATTTTAGTTGCAGACATTTTACTGACTTTCTTTCATATAGCTAATTTAGGCGCACTAAAAGATTCAATTGTCGATTATTCAATCAACTCCCACGGTTAATGCGGGTATTTGTTCATAATAATCATAAATTGTTCCAGATTATCTAAAAACAAATCCACCAATTTTGGTTCAAATGCAATACCACGATTCTCTTTAATAAAATTCAAACAAAAATCCAAATCAAATGCTGGTTTATAACAACGCCTGTTGTATAACGCGTCGAACACATCCACAAGCGATACAATTCGTCCATAAAGGTGAATATTTTCCCCTGCCAGTTTATTTGGATAACCGCTACCATCCCAGCGTTCATGATGATTCAGCGAGATAATGGCGCCAACTTGCAAGATTAAACGACGAGAGTCATGCAGTAAATCATAACCAATTTGCGCGTGGGTTTGCATAATTTTCCATTGTTCATCATCTAGTTTGCCTGGATAATTTAACACATCGTCTGGAATGCCTATTTTACCAACATCATGCAATGGCGCTGCGAGTTTTAGCGTTCTTACTTCTTGCTGCCCTAGGCCGTAAAGCTCTGCCAACAACGCAGAAAAATGAGCAACACGCTTTAAATGATTACCCGTCTCTTTAGATCGGGTTTCGAGTGCGCTGCCTAATCGATAAACAATTTCTTCCTGTGTATCTTCAATGTCCTGATCCAAAATAATATTGTCGTAGGCGATTTGCACATTGCGTGAAAAAATCTCTATCAAGTGCCTATCATTTTCACTAATATCATCGTGAATACCACTAATAAAAACCAAGGTTGAATATTGCTGCGGATCTCTACCGTAATAGAAAATATAACCTTCGCCAAATTGTAATTGATTATTACTTTGTGTCTTTAAGTAAATTCTATTAAGCGCTGGCGGCAATACGTCATGTACCATTTCCCCTACGCTGCCTGCAAAATCACCTTGCGCGGCAACCACAGTTAAGTTGTGATCTTGTTTGTTAGGACCATGCAACTCAGCGACTAATGAATTCAACTGAAACCCATTATCACCACGAGAAAATACAGCGCCAAGTTGGGTCAGTAACCCATCAATGAACTGATGCATATTATGGCTAGAAAATAAATCACAGGACGCACTAATCACTCGCTCTAGGCCTTGTCGGTTCGATTCAATGGCCGATAAGTCTCTAAACGAGCGTAGTGCAGAAACGATGGTGGTAAATAACCGTTGTGACGTTAGCTCTGTTTTAGATTTATAGTCATTTATATCATAGGCTAAAATCACTTCTCGCTCTGGTGCTTGCCCAGGCTGACCGGTGCGTAAAACAATGCGTACCAATTGATTGTTAGCTTGCTCTCGCACGTACCTTGCAACTATTAGCCCTGCATCGTCGGTTTCCATGACTACATCAAGTAAGATAACCGCAATGTCAGTTCGCTCATCAACAATTTTTTTTGCCTGCTCGCCGCTATAAGCACTGATAAATTCAATCTCGCGCCCTTGAAATTCAAAGCCACGCAGTGCTAACTTAGTAACCGTGTGAATTTCTTCTTCATCATCAACGATAAGCAACTTCCAGCGCTCTAGCGGTATCGCGGTGCTATCTTCTACTTCTATTTCCTCGGCAAATATAAAATCGTCCATATGCACAGTCCCTGGTTTGATTAGTTATATACCCGTCATCATTGAAACCTCAGATTTATTGTCTGAAGATTAAATAACATCCACCATTAATGCGTGAGCTAATACGTTTAAATACTTGGTAGCCCATTGACATTTCAATGATTATTGGTAAAAAGCAACTAAATTCGTCGGTAGCAGAAATTAAAGCATAAAATAACGGCATAGCGACGCTCAAAAAAACATACAAAACCATCAAAAACAAGTTTGTGCCTGTATTGAGTTGGTATTATTTAATGATAGTAAATGAATTAGAAATATGGGGGTTAAATAACGAAATAAGTATTATTCACGCCGTTATTTTTCTTAGCTTATGAAATGAATTAGGGGTATTCGTATCTTGTGCATTTATCTTCTTTGAGCGAATGTTACTCGGTCTAAACCTGCCAAGTCTTTGAGCGTAGCGGCTTCAACAAAACCCGCCATAGTTAGGATATTGCGGACTGATTCGGCTTGTTCAAAGCCATGTTCAAACAACAAATAACCGCCAACTTTTAGATAATCAACCGCTTGAGCGGTAATATCCATGATGTCTTGCAAGCCATCATTTTTTGCAACCAAGGCTGATAATGGTTCAAATCTTACATCGCCTTGTGCAAGGTGTGGATCATTTTCGTCGATATATGGCGGATTTGACACGATAAAGTCACATGTTCCTAACCATTGCTTATCAACATTTTCAAGCCAACTCGATTGTAAAAAAGTGGCGTTCTCAATAGCGAGTTGTTGCTGATTACTTTGGGCTAACGCCACCGCCTGCTCACTGTAATCAATACCCAATAACGACCATTGTGGTTGCTCGCTTGCTAACGCCAACGCAATAGCCCCCGTTCCAGTCCCTAAATCAATGCCCATTGCTTTGGGAGTTGAGACAAGTTCTAACACGGTTTCAACTAGCAGTTCGGTTTCGGGACGAGGGATTAGCGTGGAGGGTGCGACGCGCAAAGACAATGACCAAAATTCTTGCGTTTGAACGATATAGGCAATGGGCTCACCTTGCTCGCGTCGATGTAACAACAACTCAAATGCCTGAATATTTTCTTTGCTTATCTCTTTTTCAGGCCAGGCATAAAAATAACTACGCCCAACCTGTAATACCTTTGCCAATAATATTTGTGCGTCTAATAACGCACTATCACTGTGTGCAAGTCGCGTGCGTGCGGTGGCTAATACATCAGCAATGGTATTATTGGTCATAATTTATTGTCTATATTCTTCAGACAATGCAGCTAAAAGATCAGCTTGCTGTTCATGCAATAACGGTTCGATAATCATGCTGATATCGCCCTGCATCATCTCAGTTAGACGATATAACGTTAGGTTAATGCGATGATCGCTCACTCGCCCTTGCGGATAGTTATAGGTACGAATTCGCTCACTACGATCACCACTAGCGACTAATGAACGACGAGTCGACTCTTCAGCTAAACGGCGTTTTTCGTCTTCGGCTTGTTGCAAACGCGCGCCAAGTACCGACATTGCTTGTGCTCTGTTTTTATGTTGCGAGCGCTGTTCTTGACACTCAACAACAGTACCCGTTGGAATATGCGTAATACGAATAGCTGAATCTGTTTTATTAACGTGCTGACCACCGGCACCAGAGGCGCGGAATGTATCAACTTTTAAATCTGCAGGATTAATCTTAATCGCATCAGCTTCTGGAATTTCAGGCATGATTACCACGGTACAGGCAGACGTATGTACACGGCCCTGAGATTCGGTTTCAGGTACACGTTGTACGCGATGGCCACCAGACTCAAATTTCATGTGGCCATAAATGCCCTCACCGATGATCTTGGCGATAACTTCTTTAAAGCCGCCTTTATCAGATTCATTAAGGGTAAGAATTTCTAAACGCCATCCTTTACTTTCAATGTAACGAGAATACATTCTAAATAAGTCACCAGCAAAAATAGCTGCTTCATCACCACCCGCACCGGCACGAATTTCTAAAAATGCATTACGATCATCGTTTGGATCTGTTGGCAATAATAATATTTGCAGATCAGCTTCAATTTGAGCAAGTGCGGCCTTAGATTCTTTATATTCGTCTTGCGCCATCTCGCGCATGTCAGGATCTTCATCCTTTAGCATCTCTTGTGCCGAAGAATAATCAAGTTCCGCTTGCTTATAGCTAGCAAATGTCTCAATGACAGGACCAAGCTTGGCATATTCTTGATTTAACGTGCGAAATAAATCTTGATTGTTAATAGTAGCGATGTCGCCTAACAAAGCTTCAACTTCTTCATGACGCTCTTGCAAGCCTTCAAGCTTAGCGTAAACAGTTGGTTTCATTGTCTTATTTTCTCATATTAAAAGCACTAGAGATTCATTATGCGACTGATGCGCACAGACTAGTGTCGATATTTGTTGCTATTGTATTAGGTATTGTCACCAAGTCCCAGTGCATTAGAGATAATATTTAGTTTTTCATTATCTCCAGCGTGGCTGGCACTGCTCATGGCACGTGTTGGATGGTGAATTAATTTATTGGTGAGTTTATTGGCCATTTCAATCAATACTTTTTGAGGGTCATTACCTTGGGCAATTTTTTGCAGTGCTTTTTCCAATAATTCATCTTTACTGGCAAAACTCGCTTGTCGATAGTCTTTAATATAGTCAACTGAGTCGAGTGCACGAAACCAAGCCACAAAATCTTCTGCTTGCGCTTTGGTAATCAGCTCAGCTTCGTCTGCTGCCGCGCGACGTGATGCCATGTTCTGTTGCACAATATCTTGTAAATCATCAACCGTATAAAGATATACATCGTCAAGTTCTGCCACTTGAGATTCAATATCACGCGGCACCGCAATATCAATTAACAATAGCGGTTGATGGCGCCGTGATGATACGGCCGTTTCCACTAACCCCTTCCCTAATATAGGTAAGGTGCTAGCAGTAGACGAAATCACCACATCGGCGCTGGCCAAGTGTTCTGGAATTTGCGCCAAGGTAATCGCTTTCGCACCGATTTGCTGCGCCATCTGCTCACCACGGGCCAAGGTACGATTTGCCACTGTAATATTACTAACACCGGCCTCAATTAAGTGCTTTGCCACTAATTCAACGGTTTCACCAGCGCCAATAAGCAAGACATTGGTATCATTTAAGTCCGCGAAGATTTGTTTGGCTAGACTCACGGCCGCAAACGCAACCGATACCGCATTGGCGCCGATATTAGTATCGGTGCGAACTTTTTTAGCCACAGAAAAAGTACGTTGGAATAGTTTATCTAAGGTCACTGAAATAGAGCCGGCAGACTTTGCCGTACTATAGGCTTGCTTAATCTGCCCCAGAATTTGCGGTTCACCCAGTACTAATGAATCAAGGCCACAAGAAACACGCATTAGGTGATTAACCGCTGCCACGCCATGGTGTAAATAAAGGCTTTTCTCTAGCAATTCGCGATCCACTTGATGGAAATTAATTAACCAATCAACCATTTGCTGCGCTTGATTTTTATGGCAATACAATTCCGTTCTATTACAAGTAGACACGATCACGGCTTCGCTGCCCAAATTAAGCCGCTTTAATTGTTGCAACGCCTCGATCATTTGATCGGGCGAAAAAGAAATTTTTTCACGCAATTCAATGGAGGCTGTATTGTGGTTGACACCTAAGGCGACTAAAGACATTTATTTGGGTTCGATTAAATCTATCAGCATTTTATGACGCTAATTTTACATGAAAGCACAGGTCAATTGAAAGCACCCCTAGAGGTTAAGTTAAAAAGAAGCTACTCTATATTGAATCTAAGTCAAACTTTTAGACAATTTACGTGATTAAACGATTATTATTCTTATTAATGACAACAATATTAGTTGGTTGTAGTACTACAATCGATCCTAATAAGCTTGTCGGCCCCGTCACCCAGCAATGGCAATTTAACGGTAAATTTGCCGTGCGCTCGGTAAAAGAAACAAAATCAGCCAAAATTAATTGGCAACAACTTAACGATCAATTCGACATTAACCTCTACACCACATTTGGTATCACCGTGATGAAAATCAATGGCGGACGTAATCATGTGCAAATAGATGACGGCAGCGACACGTATAAAGGCACCTCGGCAGGTCACCTTATTTGGCAACTTACCGGTTGGCATGTACCCATTGACCAAATGCAGCAATGGGTTCAAGGGGATGTCAAACAGGCTATTAATGTTAAATTAGATCAATACGGACGCTTCAAAAGTGGCGACATTATCGGCGAAAACGGTCAAGTTTGGCATTTAAAACTGAGTAAGTACAAAAACGTTGATGGCTACATCCGCCCTCATAGTCTGTTACTAAGTCAGCAAAAACTATTTTTCAAACTCGCAATATCAAAGTGGCAAATACAAAAATAATGAATACAGAAAACACCTGGCCAGCACCCGCGAAATTAAATTTATTTCTACATATCACCGGTAAACTCGACAATGGTTACCATACACTGCAAACCATCTTTCAATTTTTAGATCATGGCGATACATTGTCTTTTTCAGTCAATCAAACGGACAAAATATCTATTGCCCCAGATGTCGTTGGCATTGCGTTAATAGATAATCTTATTTATCGCGCCGCGATTTTATTAAAGCCATACGCTAATAAAAACGCTGGCGTGCATATCGATCTTGATAAAGTATTGCCTATGGGCGCGGGTTTGGGCGGCGGCTCATCTAATGCTGCCACTACGTTAGTGGCATTAAACCATCTTTGGCAAACAAATTTATCTAATGAGAAACTAGCGCAGCTAGGGCTAAGCCTTGGCGCTGACGTGCCTATTTTTGTGCACGGTTTTGCAGCCTTTGCGCAAGGTGTCGGCGAAGACCTCACGCCAGTAACACCACCTACTCCCTATTATTTGGTTATTTGGCCGGGCATTAGCGTTAGCACTGCAGATATTTTTCAAGCGCCAGATCTACCCAGAAATACTCCCATGCTGACATTAGAGCAGCTCGCAACCGCGCAACTGGGTAATGACTGCCAACAAGTCACAAAAAATCGTCATCCTGAGGTTGCCAGCGCCCTCGACTGGTTGATAGAATACGCACCAGCAAAAATGACAGGGACTGGCAGTTGTGTTTTTGGAGAATTTGATAGTGAGCAGGCAGCGAACGCCGCACTGGAAAAATTACCCAACTCAATGCATGGATTTGTCGCTAAGGGCATGAACAGCTCACCATTAGCGATAAAATTAGCGCAACAACAGTCATCATTATTGTAATATACCCAAGTTACTTGAAAATGCGAGTTTCAGAGCTCGGGTAGGATGCCAGAACAAGGCATGACTTGTAAGCAATGGTTATTCCCTTACTTAGAGTCATAACGCCGTGCTGGCTTTCTACCCGAACTCCCGCTGAGAAAGGCGATAAGCGACCAACTACGGCGTTATAAAACCTTGATGTAGAGTGACTAGAACGGCGGTCTTATGCCTTGTATTTGGCACGCTTCTCGACTTGCTGAGTTCTGCATTTCCAGGTAGCTTGGGTATAAATTTACTATTAGCTAATATTTAGCTAATGAACTGGCGGATTCACACCGCCCACCAACCCCCTGAGGTTTCACGTGCCTGATATTAAATTGTTTGCTGGGAATGCCATTCCAGAACTAGCTAAGAAAATTGCCGATCGTCTTTCTCTAAAATTGGGTCAAGCGACTGTGGGTCGTTTTAGTGCCGGCGAAATTAGTGTACAGATCAACGAAAATGTTCGTGGGGCAGATGTCTTCATCTTGCAATCAACTTGTTCGCCAACCAATGATAACCTGATGGAATTATTGGTTATGGTTGATGCCCTTCGACGAGCTTCTGCTGGCCGAATTACTGCTGTAATTCCTTATTTTGGTTATGCGCGTCAAGATCGTCGTGTACGAAGTGCCCGCGTACCAATCACCGCTAAGGTAGTTGCTGACTTCTTATCTAGTGTTGGTGTTGACCGTGTATTAACAGTGGATTTACACGCGGAGCAAATTCAAGGTTTCTTCGATGTGCCAGTGGACAACGTATTTGGTACGCCGGTATTACTTGAAGATATCAAAGAACGTAAGTTTCATAACCCAATCGTGGTATCTCCAGACATTGGCGGCGTAGTACGTGCACGTGCGCTAGCTAAATTATTAGACGATGCAGACCTTGCTATTATCGACAAACGTCGTCCAGCAGCTAACGTTGCTCAAGTAATGCATATCATTGGTGATGTTAAAGGCCGTGATTGTATTATTGTTGATGACATGATTGATACCGGTGGCACCTTGTGTAAAGCCGCTGAAGCGTTAAAAGAGCACGGTGCTCGCAGCATCTATGCTTACGCTACGCACCCAGTATTTTCAGGCAGCGCCGTGACTAACATTGCTAACAGTGTGATTGATGAGTTCGTCGTGACTGATTCAATCCC
>JABSRV010000130.1 GCA_013214905.1 Psychrobium sp.
GATTTTTCCGCCTCCACTTTATGGGATGAGGAAACACATGCGTTGACTATACAACGTTTTGATGACGCGATATTGGCGGTGTTCGATCAACGTCAAAAGCGCTTAGCCACGGTGGTTAAAACGAGCTCTATGATAGGTTTATTTGGCTTAACTCGTTCTCAAGGTGAAGTAAAAGTAGTGCTTCGCTGTATTAAAGCATAATCAAGTCGCTATACCTTTAAGCGGTTATTGTTATCACGTGAGGCTAAAATTAGTTCGTCCCCCTCACGCTCTGCGCCAAGTTTTGCCAAACGATCATACAATACTACATTGACCGTTGCCGCTAGGTTCATGCAACCAACCGTTGGAATATAAATAACGTCTGTGCACCACGCGACCACGTCTTTAGTCAGCGATTTATCCTCAGGGCCAAAAATATAAAAGGCGTTGTCAGGATGCTGATAATCGACTAAGGATGTTGCGCCCTCTACCAGTTCTATAGCGACGGGGACAGCACCTGCTGGCAACGCACTTTTAAAATCTTCAATATGATTTAATGAAATACGCCGTGCTACATTCTTGGTATCGGTATGTAATTTTTGACCGCGAGCGGTGGCCTTGTTGAATCGATGACCGGTGTAAGATACCGACGCCGCGTTATAACAACCCGCAGCGCGCATAACAGCGCCAACATTGTCTGGACTTTTGGGGTCGGTAAGGCCGATATGTGCTTGTGCTTTCATTAAATATTTACAACCAAATTATAATGCGAGCAGTGTAACGCTTTGTCATTATTTGGCAATAAAAAAGGGACCTAAGGTCCCTTTTTTATGTGCTAATACAGTGCGCTATTAGTCTTATACCAAGATTGGTATTAGTCATCCATTTCCATGGTCATTAGCGATGCGTTTCCGCCCGCTGCCGTGGTATCGATGCTAACGGTTTTTTCGGTGACCATGCGCATAAACAAGTTTTTAGGATCTTTGCCATTGATTAACGGCAAGATCGCGCCGTGTCTAGCGGCTAATTTGTCATTAATCAGGTGCGTTAACGCCGTCTCATTATCAACAATGGCTCCCGCCAATTTAGGGTGCGCGACAATACCATCAACTTGTTCTAATTTACCAATGGTAAATATGCCAGGTACTATGCCGATATCATTTAATGCATCACGTACTAAGCTAGCATGCGCTAAATCGCTCTCGCCAACTAAGGCAATAACGGTATTACCTGCGCTAAGAGCTGCCAATATTGACATAAACCAGAAATCGAACGACGAATTCTCATCTCGAATAATCGCTAATACACCGCGTGACTCAAGGTAGAGTTTGTTTGACTCTCCGGTTGGTCCTGGCAATGTGAGTGGCTTACTTAGTTTCTTTTCTGCCATGATAAGCAAGCTGCTCGCATTTGTTATTGTTTGCTGGCTATTTTCAATGCCGGCAACAATAACGTTGCGAGAAACATGAGCAAGTAATTGACGTAATACCGAGATACGGGTATTAACATCGGTGTATTGCCAATGCGCTGCAACAAGTGCACTGCGTTCAACAACGCTATTGATTAACGCTTTGTTACTGCTATCTTTGGCAAATAAGGTATTAAGCGTCGCTGTTTTCTCGTCATCAAAACGCGGAGCAATCACCAAGTTTTTCTCTTTCACTAAGCGGGTTAAATACATCGGGCCGCCAGCTTTAGGGCCTGTGCCAGATAGTCCACGACCACCAAATGGTTGCACGCCAACAATAGCGCCAATCATGTTGCGGTTAACATAGACGTTGCCCGCACGTGAACGTGACGCTAAAAATTCAGCTTTTTGGTCAATGCGTGTATGGATACCCATGGTTAAACCAAAACCTGTTGCGTTGACCTGTTCAATAACTTGCTCAATGTCCTTGCCTTTAAAACGTATGACATGCACACAAGGGCCAAAGACTTCTTGTTTAAGCAAACTAAGATCAGCAATTTCATATAAACGCGGCGCAAAGAAGAAATGACCGCGATCTCCCATGTCCGGCAAATCACAGGTGTAATGCAACGTTGCTTTACCTTGTTTAGCGACACCTTCAAGGTAGGTAACGTGGCTGTTTAGTGCCGAATAAGCCTTATTGTCGATAACTGGGCCAATGTCGGTGCTAAAGAACTCAGGGTTACCAACATGAAGCTCTTTCATGGCGCCTTTAATCATTGATATCACTTTATCCGCAATATCTTCTTGCACGAACAACACGCGTAATGCACTACAACGTTGTCCCGCTGATTGGAAACCAGATGCTATTACATCGTCTACCACTTGCTCTGGCAACGCTGTAGAGTCAACGATCATGCAGTTTTGACCACCGGTTTCGGCAATCAATGGCACAGGATCGCCGCCACGTGCTGCTAAATCTTGTGCTATGCGAGTACCGGTTTCGGTAGAGCCGGTAAACATCACCACTTTAATGCGCTGATCTGGCACGATAGTTTGGCCAACTTTGCTGCCACGGGCAATAACGGCCGTAACAACATGCGGTGGTAATCCCGCTTCAACCAATAACTCAATGGCGCGCAATGCGATTAAACTGGTTTGCTCCGCAGGTTTGGCGACTACGGTATTACCCACAACTATCGCTGCAGCGACTTGGCCAAGGAATATGGCCAGCGGGAAGTTCCACGGACTAATGCAAAGCACCACGCCGCGAGACGCTAAATTGCTATCAGTCATTAACTCTTGCGCACGAACCGCGTAATAACGACAGAAATCGATGGCTTCACGAACTTCAGCAACGCCATCAACAGGAATTTTTCCTGCTTCTTTAATACATAGCGCGATAAATTCATCACGATTGGCTTCTAATAAATCAGCTGTTTTGTTAAGCACGGCGGCGCGAGTAGCAACATCAGTTGTTGACCACGTCTCAAATGCTTCACTGGCCTGGCGAACAATCTCTTGCATGCCTTGCTCATCAACGTGTGTGATGTAACCGATGATTTCATCATGATTTGCAGGGTTTGATACACCGTGGCTACCTTGAGGTACATCATCACTGGTGATCGCATTTTTTTCATACCAATTATCAAGGTTGATTTTCATGGCAGTGACTAAGTCAACATCGGTTAAATCGATGCCTTTAGCATTGTCACGTTCCTGACCATAAAGGTTAATTGGCATGCTGATTTGCGGATTGTATTTGTCTTGCCATGCTTTTACTGTTTCCACAGGATCGCTTAGCAATGACTCAACCGGAATGTCTTCATCAACAATGTTGTTAACAAAAGAGCTATTAGCGCCATTTTCTAATAAACGACGCACTAAATAGGCCAATAGGTCTTCATGAGCGCCAACAGGGGCATAAATACGACAAGCGACTTTTTCAACTTGCACTACTTGATTGTACAACGACTCACCCATGCCATGTAGGCGTTGAAATTCAAAACCAGACTTGTTATCACCGGCAATTTCTAGAATCGTTGCCACTGTGTATGCATTATGTGTCGCAAACTGTGGATAGATAGTATCGCGATATTCAAGTAATTTTTTGGCACATGCTTGATAAGAAACGTCGGTTGATGGCTTACGCGTAAAGACTGGGAAATCTGGTAAACACTCCACTTGCGCAATTTTAACTTCACTGTCCCAATAAGCCCCTTTAACCAAACGTACCATCATTTGACGATTAGCACGGATAGTAATATCACGTAGCCATTCAATGACGAAGATAGCGCGTTTTTGATATGCTTGCAGCGCTAGGCCAAAACCGTTCCAACCATCAAGATCGCTGTCTAGGAAGACGGCTTCAATTACGTCCATTGAAATGTCTAATCGATCAGCTTCCTCAGCATCTACCGTAAAGCCGATGTCATAAGACTTAGCTAATAAAGCCAATTCTTTTAAGCGTGGAATTAACTCGCTCACAACGCGATCGCGATGTGAGAATTCATAACGGGGATGAATAGCAGACAATTTAATTGAAATGCCTGGGCTTTTTTGTGGGCCACGCCCTTTTGACGCTTTGCCAATCGCATGTATTGCGCCAATGTAGGCATCAAAATAACGGTCGGCGTCATTCATGGTGCGCGCGCCTTCGCCTAACATGTCGTAAGAATAGGTATAACCTTTACTTTCTTGAGCTACTGCGCGTTTTAACGCTTCATTAATGGTACGACCCATCACGAACTGAGTGCCCATGATTTTCATCGCATAACGCACGGCATTACGAATAACCGGTTCACCTAAACGACCAACTGTACGTTTTAGCAAATTAAACTGCTGCTTCTTTTCTTTATCGGTGTAGTTAACTAACTTACCGGTCATTAACAGGCCCCATGACGAAGCGTTAACGAAAATTGAATCACTGTTACCTAAGTGAGCTCCCCAATCGCCGGTGGCTAATTTGTCACGAATAAGGTTATCAGCGGTTATTTTATCTGGCACACGTAATAGCGCTTCTGCCAAACACATCAATACCACACCTTCTTCCGTCGATAAGGCAAACTCGTTAAGTAATGCGTCAACACCGCCCTTGCCTGTTTGATCTTGACGAATGTTAACCACCATTTGACGCGCATGTTCCCAAGCGCGACTTTTAGCGTCTACGCTAATCTCTGCTAATGGTAATAGGTGGTTGATAATAGTGTTTTCATCACAACGATAATGATCGCGAATAATTTGGCGAATAGGGTCGGTTGCGGTTAGTGTGCCGTTAAATAACATAATAGTCCTCAGTGCTGAGCCGTTATTGATTTTATGAGACGATTCTAGCCATTTCACAGCAGAATGTGCTGGTTATTATCGGTGTTTTCCCGTAGATTAGCGGGAATGTGCCCCGTCAAACCATAGATAATACTGAATATGTCCACCTCGTCGAAAAACAAAGCAATTTCGGAAACACCTGCTAAACATAAAGCGCTCGATCGTATTGACCTCAATATTTTAGCAACGTTACAACGAAATGGTCGAATTTCTAACGTCAATCTTGCCAATGAAGTCGGACTCAGTGCTAGCCCTTGCCTTGACCGGGTTAAACGATTAGAGCAAGACGGTTATATTGAGCGTTATGGCGCTAAACTTAACGCGTCAAAATTAAAATTTGGTATGTCTGCATTTATTCAAATTACCTTAGACAGGACCACCAGCGAGCTGTTTGACAGTTTTCAAAAAACCATTGCCGACATAGAGCAAGTATGTGAATGTCACATGGTGGCTGGCGGCTTCGATTATTTAGTTAAAATACGCATTGCCGACATGGAGGCTTATCGTCAAGTCTTAGGCATGATTGTTGATATTCCTGGGGTCGCTAAAAACCATACCTACGTGGTGATTGAAGAAGTTAAGCAAGATCATGGTTTGCCAATTAAGCCTATTAATTAGTGCGATAAATAACAGTCTATTTATCGTCATCATTTCATTTTCTCTAAAACACTAACTTATAAGCTTTTACTACTAAACCTATTGGTTTTTAGGTGTTATATTCATGGCAACTATTTTAAAAAGGTTGTCTCATGTTAAAGGACTCAGGGCTACGTGCAAAATCACGTGACGCTAAATTTGCGGTATATTTTATTGGTACCACGCCACCTCGCGACAGCAATGGGCTAGAAAAAGTTGAAGAGATTGCCGATAAGTTATTAGCCCGTTTAGACAAGCTTGAGTTTGATGGTCTTATTGTTTATGACATTCAAGATGAAAGCGCACGTACCGACGAAACACGACCATTTCCTTTTAGTAAAACCTTTGACGCCTGTCATTACTCTCAAATATTAGGGCAACGTCTTAAGCGCCCTATCATTACCTATAAAAGCATCGCTCAGCTCAACAAACCTGATTTTAATCGGTGGTTAGACAATAGTTGGCAACTGTATGGCGTGCGCGATATTGTGCTTGTTGGCAGTCCTGCGACCAATAACAAACAAAGTTTACTGTTAGCCGATGCCTATAAATTGCAACGTGAGCATCGTAATAACTATTATCTAGGCGGCATAGCTATTGCTGAACGTCATGCTAAAAAAGGTGATGAGCACTTACGTTTATTGGAAAAAGATCGCATGGGTTGTGAATACTTTGTGTCGCAAGCGGTCTATGACGCGCCGTCTACCATCGATATGTTAGCTAATTACGCGCGTGAGTGCCGTGCACAAAATATTCGTCCACGCCGTTTTGTTCTGACCTTTACCCCGTGTGGCAGTGAAAAAACCATGAACTTTATGCAGTGGTTAGGTATATCAATTCCAGATGCAACGCGCTGGCGCATTTTAGACGCTCAAGATCCGTTAATGGAGTCTATTAAAGTATGTCGCAGTAACCTTAATCAAATTATAGATGCATGCATGTCTCTTAATATTCCCCTTGGACTCAATATTGAAAGCCTGACTAACCGTAAAGAAGAAATTGACGCGTCGATTAAGTTGTTTAAATTGCTTAAAGCAACGCTTGATCTTGCCTTGGCTGAGCGTGAGTTTAATCATGTTGAAGCTAAGTACGGGAAATAGGAAATATGATGATCGACTATATTTGTTTGCTGCGCGGTATCAATGTCAGCGGTAAAAACAAAATCAAGATGAGTGAGTTGCAAGTCATGTTGCGTGACTTATCCCTTGATGATGTCGAGACTTATATTCAAAGTGGCAACGTGTTTTTTCGAAGCGATGACAATAATAGCCAGCGACTCGCGCTTAAAATTCAACAGGGCATTAAAGCGACCTTCTCTCTTGACGTGCCTACGTTGGTTTATCCGCAGCAACATATGATTAATCTATTAAATGAGTTGCCCTTTGCTAATATCGATGTGGCTAGTCAAGGCAGCCAAGTGCTGATTAGTTTGTTAAGCGCAGCGCCTAGTGAGCAACAACTGCAACACATAAAACAATGGGTCATCGCCCCTGAAGTATTAACGTTCATAGAGGCAACGGCTTATTTACATTGCCCTAATGGTTACGGTAAGACTAAACTGACTAACGTATGGTTAGAAAAGAAACTTGCGGTCACAGCCACTACCCGTAACTTAAAAACGCTCATCAAGCTTGGAAAAATGGGTACTTAGCTCAACTTGATGATCACTGTATGAGATAAAATCAGAAAGCCCCCTATTCCATCTTCACCGCAAAGGCTTGGTCTAATAACATATTAAGATTTTTAAGCTTGGTATGTTGATGACAATCTGCTGGCTTATTAATTTTTTGATGAGCAATTCGGTAATCTAACCGGTAATGTTCTCGCGCTAAATCGTGTAGATAGGCACCAATAGTAAAATGTATCATGTTAGCAGCCCCATTAAGTTCCACTCTAGCGGTTGCCATTGTTTGAGTGTATATAACTCCCCCTTTGCGGCATTACTTATCACAACAGCCGTAATGACTAAATGACGATAACTACATTTTTCATGACGCTCACCTGTATCTGTTTAACACGTTGTATATCACACATTAAAAGAAACTTATTTCAAAGTAAGGAGGACATCAGCAAGAATAATCGGCATTAATAAAAAATGGCAGACCAATCGCTTGCATTCATTTTGGCTGATTAATTTGCTGCACCTGCAAACGCTGATCTATTTTAGGGCGCAATATCTCATCAAATACGCTTACGTCTGTTAACGCTGGATCTAACCATTGCTCAAATAAATTCGCAGGCAACATAGCGGGACTTGCTTTTGCATGGATCCACGACAATTTAATGTGCGGCGCATTGGTGATGATTGAACACGAATGAACACTCTCGCCAGTCGTTTCATGACGCCACGTACGATACAGCCCCGCAAACGCAATGGCTCGCTCTGTTGGCTGTAAATCATGATAACTGGTTACTTTTCCATTCACGCGCTGGGTCTCGCCAAAACCAGAGGCTGGGATAATGCAGCGCGATTGCCGAAATGGTTTAAACCCAGCGCTACTGCGTTGGTTCAATTTGTCATAACGGGTATGAAACGAGGTATAACGTGATGGTTTGAATCCCTGCTTTTGTTGTTCCAATAACAGCCACCATGTCGCATCCAACAACTGACGTTGACCGCTTTTTTCAACGATGATTGAAACGGTGTCACAGGGGGTAATGAACCCACTTTGGCGCAGCTGCGATGGATTTTGCACGAATAAATCATCTAACAACATCTGCATAAATGGGTCTTTATTAACGTTTATTCGACCACACATTAGCCACTCCTTTTTTAAGATTTAATACAAAATACATTTAACTGTATACATATACAGTTAAATTGTAAAGACAGAATAAATCACTAATGCTCAATAATTAAACATTAGTGTTTAAAAACAGCACATTTGCTAATGAAACCAGTAAATACTCAAAAATGTCGTGTTGGTTTATAGTCAACCACAATAGCGCTGTATATCCATACAGTTAAATTATAGCGCGGCTATGAATAGCATTTTGCAGCAACGGCACCAGCAACATAAAATTCTTTTCGGCATCAAACAATGGCCTGCAAGCGAGGTTATCTCTTCTGGCTTTGATGAATTAGATCGCCAGCTCGATGGTGGTTTTCCTGATAATGCGGTGCTTGAGTTGCAAACGATTAACGGTATTGGGGAAATTCGTTTATTAATGCCAATGTTACGGCGTAAATACCAAGGGGATCGTTTACTCATCTTTATTTCGCCACCAGCCGTAATGTGCAGTCAAATGTTAGCCAATAGCGGTATAACACCGTTGCAAGTTATCTTGATTAACGGCGCTTCACTTAAAAATGGAGTTGTGAGCAAAGCTTGCGCCTATCCCTTGCATTTACCCGTCATCTTAACCACGGTGAGCACCATTATCATCAGCATTGTCATGACTTAGCCAAGATGTATCAACTAGATATTGTCGCCTGTGGCAATATCTTAATGCATAGTGCTAAACGCCTAGCCCTACGGCACACGCTAAATGCGATTTCCGCTAACACCCAATTAATAAATTGGGGACTATGGCCTTATCAAACGCCGAGCAAGCACTACGACCCTTGCATAAATTAGACAAACTCATTGAGCCTCAATGGCTAAACAATAGCCTGTAATTGGCACGGCGTTGTCACTTTGATTTAAGTGAGTTACCCCAGTGAAATATTGCCAAGCAAGCTAAGCGCCAGCCAATATTTGCGTCAACTCGTTGTTCAAGGCATAAAGCAGTGTTTAAAGACGGCATCTCTAAGGATATTCGCGACACTATCGAAAAAGAATTGCGCTAGATCAGTGATCCGCAATACGAGTACTTCTGTTTAACCGTGTATGACATTGTGATGTTTGCCAAACACCAAGACATTCTTTATCAAGGGCGAGGCTCAGTGGTAAATTCTATTGTCTGTTATTGTCTGCATATTACCTCGGTTGATCCGCGCCAAATATCTGTATTGTTTGAGCGATTCATTTCTAAAGAGCGTAATGAGCCGCCAGACATGGATGT
>JABSRV010000131.1 GCA_013214905.1 Psychrobium sp.
TAGTTGTTAATAATAACGCAGTCTTATTTTGGCATCGCTATATGTTAATAATTAACTGGAAGTGTGGTGTGATATTGAGGGGGGAAAGACATCAGCCAGAGTTGTTGACGCTTATTTTTACGTCTCTTGTTACCATTTAGTCATACACGAGGTCGGTTAGCATAGGTGTGTCGCTAGTTTTATAGCAAGCCTGTTTATTGAACTATAAAGCAATGAAACTCCGCCATATCATGGCGGAGTTTACTCTATTAATAATACTGTCGACTAGAATGTATATTGATCTAATCCGGTGGCTAATATTTTATCGGCAAGATATTTATGCGTCGCCGTTGTGGGATGAGTAACCCCCCAAAAAATAAATTTATCTGAGCCGACGTTTGCACACTCAGCACGTAAATCATGTGAATAAAGATAATCAACGGCTGAACTACGGTTAATATCTAAGCAAGCATCCTTCGCATTAACGAAACCGTGTTGTTGCGGGTTGCTGGTCAATTGTTCAAATAACTCAAACGTATCATACAATGTTATTTTATAACCTCTATCAATGTAGTCACTTGCCTGCTCTTTGATAAAGGCATTAAGCTCAATAATTTTAGCGCGTATCTTAACCGCCTCACTGGCACTAGAATACTTAAACTGCGGTGCTTGAGTACCATCAGGGAGCGTCAATAACACAATGTTAGTCGCCCCTGCGTCCGTTAAATGAATTAAAGCACGACTGAAGTCCGCTTTAACATCAGACACACTACGATCATAATTTATAAAATCATTGAGGCCAAACTCTAGCGTAAACAAAGTATTCGCTGGCTGATAATTTTTAGCGATCTTCATGTATGTTAGATACGAGCTAACTTGATCATAAATACCCGTAAGTGCAATATATTGATTACTACCAGCAGCACCACCAACAGCCCAATTGTAGATGGGTAAGTTTTTAGCCTGAGCTAAATATTCGGTCCATACTAATCCATTAGAGAAGTGCCCCACAAACCATCCGCCGGGGCTTGGAAAACGCCACATAGCCGCATTAAACATGTTGCCAGTGTCGGATAAGCTATCACCAAATACGACTACTTTATTAATTTTACGTGGTTGATTGGCACTATCATTCGTCCAAATGGTATGATTATAAGAGAAGCTATTATCGGCTGCATAATAGGTAATATCAGCGTTTTCATTATCTAAATCAAGTGTTGCATTACAACGCTCCCTGATGGTTTTGTCCGTCGTATTGGTATAAAACATATTTTTATACGAGATTGACGACCACCAATAGCCTGTAATTTTAAGGTAGCCACCGTTGCTATTACGAGCCCATTGCCAATCTGACTCCACTTCGTCATGGGACTTTCCCGTGCGATGCCAACAACGAACGTACGTGTAAGTAGTGTCTTTCTGGATATTACTCACTTGCGCGGCACTGATTACTGGCTCGGCTAAGGTATCAGCCTGGCTGGTAAATGAACTCAATAAAAATATTGGCAATAATAATGTTAACTTTTTCATACATTCCTATATACAACGAGATATACATACCCTTGTGTCTCTCGTATTAAAATTTAGTGCCTTCCCTGAATGATACAATTGGCTAGACGTTTGTTCACTTTAAATTCAACAGCTTTTATTGTATTTTGTAATGAATCTCAAATCTAATTATCAGATAGCGCAACAAATTTGTAACAAGTGTACTGTGCTAAATAATCGCAAATAACGCAAGGTAAATTGAATAAATAATGTAAATAATGGGACACACGATCATTTCTTATGATTTTGACTGAATAATAACCGGCTTGTTTTTTTGTACTAGACTCTGTGGGTGTTGGAAACGGGAGTATAAGAGATGACTCGTGCCAGAAATAGTTTAATTGATTTAACATCAACGTCTTATTACCATGTGATAAATCGTGCATCAAGCGCTCATTTCTTTGTGGTGACGATAGGTACTCGGGGCGAAACTACGAACATCGTCGGCAATGGATAGTAGATAGAATGAAGTTTCTTGCCGAGATATTCTCAATTAACATCGCTGCATATGCTGTTCTCAGCAATCATTATCACCTTATATTACATGTCGATAAAGAGATGTCAGACAGTTGGACAATGGAGTTGGTATCGCTTATATAAAGGTACGTTACTAGTTGATAGATATCTAAATGGAGAAAGATTTTTCAAGATTGGACACCCATAAAATCTCATTGATATTCAATAGATTTAGGTGCCCAATGTATTTTAGACAGTAATCTATTATCTATATACTGGCAGCACAATAAACATTCTATTGCTTAGTTTTCACATTGAAATCAATGAATAATACGAATCGGAAAAGCATTATAAAAAGTACCGTAAACAGAAAAAACTCACCGAGCATCAAAGTTCACGCAAAAGCGCCTTACAAACTCGCTAACACCAATAGAATGATGACAATCGAATAAACTTTATTGTTCCTAACTGCTGCTGAATAAAAAACCAACAAAAACGTTCTCGCCGAATAAGGGAATAGACAAAAAAACGCCGAACTAGGTTCGGCGTTTTAACTGCATATCAATGTTTTGCTAACAAGCTTTTGGCTTAGAAGCTAAAGCGGATACCAACTTGTGCTTTCCATACAGACTGTACTTTATGCACTTTGTAACCAGGAGTGATCAATTGACCATCAACCACGTTTACGTCGTAGTTGTATACGCCGTCAACAATGCTGGTGCTAGTTACTGGCACAAGGTAAGTTGCAGGGTATGACTCTGCACGACCCCAATCGCTGTTTAGCATGTTAGCGAAGTTTTCGATGGCTAAGTACAATTCAACTTTTTGCGTATCAGTGATGGCAATTTCTTGCGTTACCGATAAATCTAAACGTTGAATCCACGGAGAGCTACAGCTATTTCGCTTAGCAATTGAACCACGTTGTGAAGACAAACAGCTATCATTTTCAACGAACTCGTTAAATGCTTGCTTTTGCGCGTCAGAACCAAAGCTTACTAATGGATCATTAACACCCGTTGGTACGTAAAGCAGTTGTGAACCAAAGGCATTCCAATCAGCAAAACCTGCATTTTTGAAGCCGCCGAACGCACCGGCAGTTTTCATGGTGTAGCTGTAGTGACGGCCGTTACGTGCGCTAAACATTAAGTTTACAGACGTTAGGTTGTCGCCAAATATTTCATTCTGCCAGTTAAGATTTACACTAAATGCATTAGGGATTTCATATTCAGAGTTGTATAACGTCTCTGCTTGGAAATCAGCTGATGCTGGTTGTGCATAACCTTCAAAGGCAATAAACGCATTGCCTGGGTTAACTTCTTTGCTGTCTTGATGCGTATAGCTTAATGACAAGTCGTATGTGCCGTGGTCGGTATAAAACGCTTTGTTCGCGGCTAACGTAACGATGGTTGAGTAACCTTTGTCAGTATTAGTTAGGCTAAGATCAAACTTTTCAATGCTGTCATAAACAGGGCGACCGTCAGGTGCTGTATCAACTTTCTTGAAGTTAAGTTCACGATACATTACCGCTTTGTTTACTTCGTTGTGAATGATTTCAGCACTTAAATGCCAATCTTCACCCATGCCCCAGTCAGATAAATCTGCTGTGTGCTCGATGGCTAAGTTTGTTTTCCAAGTACTTGGGATCTTAAAGTTAGGATCGATTGAGTTTGTATCGCCATTTGGCACAGCATTTTTAACTTCGTCTAAGATTGATTGAGGAATAGTTTTGCCATCTATTTCAGGAACAGAAGTAAACCAAGCCCCCTTAAATACGCCAACTTTACGAATGCCGTCGTTGCCGTAAGAGTTAGACAACCAAACATTTGGTGCGCCGCCGCCAAATAATCCAAAACCACCACGAATAGTCGTGTTATCGCTTAACGTGTAGTTAAAACCAACGCGAGGGCTAAATAGTGACAAACCGTCAAAGTTTTCGGTATTAGCATAACCATGACGCGCTTCGAAATTTTCATTGTATTGTGGTAAATCGTTGTTGGTATAGCTGGTGTATCGAACGCCTGCGGTTACCGTCAAGTCATCGTTAACAGTCCATTCGTCTTGCACGTAGAAAACGTCAGTCGTATATTCAAACTCATCAGCCGCATCACGTGCATTGTTGCTTTGTGCATTTTGGTAGAAGAGTGTATTAGCTTGCTTGTTTTCAAAGTCAGCAATGCTGTTGTAGCTGCTAGCGCCTTTAGAAGCAAAAACAAATAAGTTGTAGATGTCTAAAATTTCACGTTCGTAACCAAAAGTTACATTGTGCTCATCACTAAGGTAGTAGCTACCTTTGAAGCTAAAATTCAAGCGATCGTTTTCTAGTTCGTTGGCATGACGGAATTGATCCGGACCAACAAAGACAGTACCGCCACCAGAAGTTTTGATTTCCATTTGCGCGAATTCTTCACCCAACGCAATTTGCTTGGTGGTTACTTCTTTAAGACCAACTTTCACTTCGGTAGAGAAATCATCGTTCCAATCAGAAAAGAACTGGAATGAGTAAACAGTTAGCTCATCGCTGTGACGATAACGGTTTGAGACTGACGCAACGTAGCTTTGGCTAAGTGACGGTACATAATCACGAACACTATCGCCTTCAGACTTTTGGTAAGTGAATACAGCGCGATGATCATCGTTGATGTACCAATCAAGCTTTAACAATATTTTCTCGTCAGACATTTCATTGTCTGCGTCAAAGCCCATGTTGTCATAACCATAAACTGATTGTGCAATGTCATTAATTCTGTTGAAGTCGCTTACAGATACGTTAGCGATTTCTGTTGGGGTTAAGTTACCGTCTTCGTTATTTAACTCAAACGCGTAAGGAGAGGTGGTGTCGTACTTCTCATAAGAAGCAAAGAAGAATAAGCTATCTTCAACAACTGCGCCGCCCAAGCTAAAACCCCAAGTATCTTCTTCAAAATCGCCAATGTTAATGTCGTCATTAACACTTTTGTCGCCGATCATTGCATCGTTTGACTTGTAGTAGAAAACAGTACCAGCAAGGTCATTGGTACCTGACTTTGTTACTACGTTAATGTTACCGCCTTGAAATGAGCCATAGCTCACATCAAAGGGAGCGATGTTAACCGAAATTTGCTCAATCGCGTCTAACGAGATTGGGCTACGACGAGAAGGGTAACCATTTTTGTTTAAGCCAAAGTCATCATTTTGCTTTACGCCGTCAACGGTTAGGCTGTTAAAACGAATGTTTGCGCCAGCAATAGATAATGCAGGGCCATCTTCAACGGTATTATCAACGGTGATTTTTGAATCACGGGCTAATACTGCTTTTAAATCACGACCAATTGACGCCGTTGCTGAAATTTGGTCACTACCAAACTCACTGCTTGCGCCTTGCTTATAAGAAGTCGTTAATGCTGTGCCTGTTACCGAAATAGTTTCAACGTTTTGTTGAACTTTTGACTGAACGACCAGACTAATAGTGGCTGTTTTTGATAATTTTAGGAATAAATCATTAACGTCTTTTGCAATTAATGAAGAACCATCTTGCAAGCGAACCATGTATGGCCCACCAACGGCTAGACCACGAGCCTTAAATACACCACCTTGTGAGGTAGTCAGGGTTTTGGTGGTTTTAGTTGGTAAATGAATAAGCTCAACGATTACGTTAGCTTGGGGATTACCATTGGTGTCGACAACCTTGCCGCGGATTGATGATGATGTTTCTGTTGCAAAAGCTGCTGTACTTGTAAAAAGAGTAGCTGCTACTAAAAGTGCGATTTTAGTATGACGCATTGAAAGTTCTCCAAAATGTAGGACATATATGTGCGATTAATGTTTGCGCGACAAAAACCCGTAGGTCTTTGTTTTCCTTGCGTTTACTTTTATCTGTTGCTTTTTTGCTAAATTTTTCGCCACTAATTTTCTGGCTGAGGCGCAATTTACTTAAAATTAGAGGTAAATCACACCACTTGACCCCTTTAATGTGATGGTTGTCACACTAATAATGTGCTGCTGGTCTGACGTGATAAATAGGCTGAAAGTTTAGTATCTTTATTGAACACAGTTTGAGCTATATTGATGCGTAAACGGTGTTATGAATAGCACGTTTTTAGAGCAACTTAAAGTGATTTAATGTGTGGGGGGCTTGCAAGAGGGAGGAATGGGAGCAATATTTTTGCTCCCTAATAGCGGTTTATAATATTGAATTGATAAATACAATTGCGATAGCTAAAGGGCATACTAATTTGGTATACCATGGCCAAATTTTCCAGAAAAATTGATTTTCAGCTTCTTCGTTACCTTGCTTTAATTCTTCTAATAAGGATGAACGGCTCCATATCCAACCAACAAATATACAACACAGCATGCCAATAATTGGTTGGCCGTATTTAGTGGTTAGGTTTATGACAAAGACAAACAACAAATCAAAATTAAAGATAATGAGCGAGCTGGTAGCAAAAATTAGAGCCCCCATCAATAGAGTTGCTTTTTTACGGCTTATAGAAAATCGCTCAACGGTATATGAAACCGGTGCTTCTAACATAGAGATTGAAGAGGTCAATGATGCGATAGACATTAGCGCGAAAAATGCAAAAGCAACAAATACCCCAACACTGCCCATGGTATCAAATAGCGCGGGTAATACGGTTAAGACTAATTGGTCGCCATCAATCAACGCGCCACTTTCGTTAAATATTTGCACGCCATTAGCTGCTGCGACATACATGGCAGGAATTACCAATAGGCCAGCTAAAAATGCGATTGAAACATCAATAAGCGTAACATAAGCGCCCAAACTGACTAAATTCTCTTGTTTGGATACGTAAGAGCCGTAAATAATAATAACGCTGGTGCCTAACGATAATGAGAAAAATGCTTGGCCTAGTGCGTCAACGATAAGAGCCGGTTCAAATAATCGCGCCATGTCAGGGACTAAATAGGCTTTTAGGCCTTCCATCGCGCCGTCGAGAGTTAGTACATAAGCGGTTAGCGCGACAAGTAAAAAGACCAAAGCAGGCATTAATCGTTTAGACCATTTCTCAATACCGTCACTGACGCCGCGGCTAATGATTAAAATAGTTAAACTGCAGAAAATAAACGTAAAGAGTAGGTTGCGAGACGTGCTATGGCTCTTTAGCCAGGTCGAAATGTCGGTTGCGCCTAGCGTCGTCGTAATCGGTTCTACAGTGTAAGCCACCATCCAACCTGCCACTATCGAGTAAAAACTCATTAATAGTCCAGCACACAAGATACCGCCAAAACCAACGATAAATGCAAATTTCTTTTGCAGGGCGCTATTCGATATTTTCTTTAGTGACTCAACTGCATTTGCTTGCCCGTGCCGTCCAATGATCAGTTCTGCCATAAAAGCAGGGTAGGCTAAGCAAAATGCTAAAATTAAATACATTAGGACAAATGCTGCCCCGCCGTTGCCTGCCGCTTGAGTTGGGAATCCCCAAATGTTGCCTAATCCGACAGCGCTGCCCGCCGCAGCTAAAATAAAGCCGATGCGAGAATTAAACTTACCTCTATTTTCACTCATATTTATTCTTCTTTTTTTATTCTTATTTAAATTAGCGTGAAGTGAATTCAATTAACGTTGCGTACCGTATAGCTATGCTCTGTTATTGGATGCCACCGATGCACCACGACGCCTTTAATCTACTTAATTAAGAGACAAAAACCTAGTGTTAATCCGCAATTAGTCGAAAATAGTATCAAATGTTATTAATTTATAGGAATCAATATCTAATAATAGAAAGGAGTGTATCAAAAAAGTTGATGGTTGTGGTTGGTTTACGGGGTAATGCAGAGCTGTTCGGATGAATTATAAACAAAAAGGCCAATTCCATTTTGAATTGACCTTTTTTCGAGGGATAGCTTAATCGAGCAATATGCGCAGCATACGACGTAAAGGCTCGGCAGCGCCCCATAATAATTGATCGCCAACTGTAAAGGCGCTGATATATTCTGGCCCCATGGTTAGCTTGCGAATACGTCCGATTGGCACTGACAGTGTACCATTCACTTTTGCCGGGGTGAGTTCAGTCATGCTGAGCTCTTTTTCATTGGGTATGACTTTGACCCATTGATTATGACTCGCCAATATCTGTTCTATTTTTTCAACACTCACATCACGTTTTAGCTTGATGGTTAAGGCTTGGCTATGACAACGCATGGCGCCAATGCGAACACATAGACCGTCAATAGGAGTCGGTGATGAAGTGGTGCCTAAAATTTTGTTAGCCTCGGCTTGTGCTTTGTATTCTTCGCGGCTTTGCCCCGATGGCAACTCGCTGTCTATCCACGGGATCAAGCTGCCAGCTAGCGGCACACCAAATTGATCCGTTGGCAACTTACCGCTGCGAATAAACGATGATACTTTTGCATCAATATCTAAAATCGCCGAGCTTGGTGAGGCCAATTCACTTGATACTTCATCACGAATAGCACCCATTTGATTGAGTAATTCACGCATGTGACGCGCGCCACCACCTGAAGCAGCCTGATAGGTCATTGGGCTTATCCACTCAATGAGGTCTTCCTTAAACAGACCGCCTAAGGCGATTAACATTAATGAGACGGTGCAGTTACCACCAACAAAAGTTTTAACGTCGTTGCTTATTGCATCGTCGATAACATGTCGATTAACAGGATCTAGAATGATGACACTGTCATCCTTCATGCGCAGTGCTGACGCGGCATCTATCCAATACCCCTGCCAGCCGCTAGCGCGTAATTTAGGGTATACATCATTGGTATAATCACCACCTTGGCAACTAATGATAATGTCTTGTTTAGCTAAGCAACTAATGTCGAATGCGTCTTGCAGAGGTGCAACCGGTTTGCCAATGTCAGGGCCAGCTTGTCCGGTTTGCGAGGTGCTAAAAAATATTGGATTAATGTGAGAAAAATCTTTCTCTTGGTTCATGCGATCCATTAATACCGAGCCTACCATGCCGCGCCAACCAACCAGACCTACGTTCTTCATTATGCTATTAATCCCTAAAGTTAAATAATCTCTTAAATGGCAGACTACCTGATTTTAGTTGCGTAGGTTAGTGCTTTTTATTGTTAGTTATACCCGTCATCCTTGAAACCGCAGTTTTATTGTCAGCGATTCGAATCACAATCACTTATAAAACATAAGCTCAGGTGATTCGAATCTTGACGGCTTCACTGCAATTCCAATGATTTTGGGTAAAGACTAAAGACTAAAGAGTGGTGGAGTCGTTGTCGTGTGGGGAAATGGCGGGATGAGATTGCCGATAAGAGACTAAGAGTCCGTCATCCTGCAAGTCTATTATGCAGGACCTCGTGCGCGCGTTACTCACGAGGGAATTTAAAGGCTGCACGAGATTGCTGATAAGAGAC
>JABSRV010000132.1 GCA_013214905.1 Psychrobium sp.
ACCGATAATAATATCGATTTGTCCGTTGGCTAACTGTTCTAACGTTTCTTGCTGTTGTTTTGGGGTGCGTAAACGTTATAACTGTCCTACTTTGACCGCTGTATCGGCGAATCGATCGCGGAAATTTTCAAAGTGTTGCTGTGCCAATAAGGTGGTCGGCACCAAAATTGCCACTTGTTTGGAGTCGTTTACCGCAACGAATGCCGCGCGCATAGCCACTTCAGTTTTACCAAAACCAACATCACCACACACCAATCGATCCATCACTGTCTCTTTTTGCATGTCGTTGATCACGTGCAAAATAGCATTTTGCTGATCCACGGTTTCTTCAAAAGGAAAGCTGGCGCAAAACTTCTGGTACTCGTCATGATCTAAGTTAAATTTGTATCCTGGCTTAATCGCACGCTGGGCGTAAATTTCAAGTAACTCGGCGGCGACATCGCGTACTTTCTCAGCCGCCTTGCGTTTGGCTTTTGTCCACTTATCCGTGCCCAGATTATGTAGCGGTGCAGACTCTTCACTGGCGCCACTATAACGGGAAATTAAATGCAATGATGATACTGGCACATAGAGTTTTGCCTCATGCGCATATTGCAAGGTGACGTATTCAACATTAATGCCACCATTTTCAATGTAGGTTAGTCCTTGATAGCGACCAACACCATGATCATAATGCACCACCGGTTGACCAATCGATAATTCAGCTAAGCTGCGTACAATCGCTTCACTGGATATTGTTTGTGCTTTTTCACGGCGACGGCGCTGTGATACTTGAATGCCGAACAATTCATTTTCACATATAAGGCTTAATGACAACGCTTTAAAGCAAACGCTATTCTCTAATGGCGCTATAATCACTGACATAGCTTGAGTCATCGCATGGCTAAGTGATGGCGCAACTTCTAGCTTAATTTGCTGTTTGTTCAATAAATCAATGAGTGCTTGGGCTCGCCCTAACGACTCGACACAAAATACAATGTGGTGTTGTTTGTTTTTGGTTAAGTATTTTTGTAAATGTTCGGTTGGCTGGCTTAGCTTGTGATCAACGGCTATGCCCTCAATCATGCTGCAATCAAGGTTGAAGACGCCGGCTTTTTTTCGTAACTTTTCGCTTTCAAAGTGTACTTTGCCAAGGTCTTTGATTTGAGAAAAGAACCCTTCAACGCGATGATACAACATGTCTGGCGCTAGAATAGGGCGTTGGCGATCATAACGCCTTGCTTCATAACGCTCATCGACTTCTTTTAGAAATTCGCCTGCTGCGCCGTGAATATCACCCACCGTAAATAGCTGACAATCACTCGGTAAGTAATCAACAATAGAGGCGCATTGCGAAAAGAATAACGGTAAGTAGTATTCGATACCCGCTGGCCAAATATGTTTGGTGACCTGCTGATAGATAGACGCCGCATCATTACTTGCATCAAACAATTCACGCCATTGGCTTCGAAACTGCTCGATAGCGAGCTTAGTCGTTGGAAACTCATGGGCTGGTAATATTCGGATCTCGCTAACTTTTTCTTTTGAGCGTTGACTTTCAGGATCGAAAAATGCAATCGAATCTACACAGTCATCCATATAATCGATGCGATAGGGATGATTTGAACCCATTGGATAGATATCTAAAATAGAGCCGCGTTGACTATATTCACCATGGGCCAGCACTTGATGCACATGATCATAACCTGCATTTTCAAGTTGTTGGCGTAATTTGCTAGGATCGCGCTGCTCATTTACCTTTAATAATAAGGTGGAGCCTTGCAAATGTTCCATCGGCGCGAGCTTTGCCATAGCGGTGGCTATTGGCAAAATAAGGATGCCATGCGCCATGTTGGGCAAATGATAAAGTGTTTCTAGGCGCTGGGAGATAATATCTTGATGTGGCGAAAAGTTATCATACGGCAAGGTTTCCCAATCGGGAAACAGCATCACCGGTAATTGATGTTCATTACCTAAAAATGACAATTCAGCTTCTAGTTTTAATGCGCTGGCGGTATCACTACATAACAGCACAGACAATCCTTGATGGCGTTTGGCCATTTCAAGCATTGAGAGCGCAAGGGCACTGCCTTTAAGATTACTAAGGGTGATATTTCCCTGCGTTAGAGGTGGGATATCATGTGAAAATATTTCGGTCAGGGACATTAAAATAACTACTTAACGGTGAATGAGTTAAAAAATTGCAGTCAGTATAAGATATGACTGCCGGTTAAGGACAAGACTTTCTTTTCAATACGTTAAATAAGTCGATTAGCTTGATCGACATGCAACTTAACGTACCTGGCATTAACGCGCTATGAATCTAACGACTGCTGATCTTTACGTTGCTGGGCGCGCTCTTTTAATTGCGCAGATTGCACGTGTAAAGAGGTGCGCACTAATAATTCTAAATCTTCATCGTTAATCATCTCGTATTTAGCCTCAATGATGAATGCATCATCTGCCGAGGTTGAAGCAATAACGCGCGCTAAGCAATAAATGGCGCAATTACTGTCTTTGATGAAAATCTTTAGGGTTATTAGTTGATCAACTATCAGTGGGTCAGGGGAAATGTAGGTCAGGTTACTGCCGCCAAAACTGGTGCCACGTAAGCGATATTGATGATCATCACTAAGGGTCAAAATATAACTCATGATGAGATCTATTTTCTTTGATTGCACGTTTAGAAATGACGCTAATTCATGGGCACTGTCACCAAGTTGCCTAAGCGGGCGCAGCGCGCTACTTTCTAATTCATTGAGTTGAGAGGCGAGTCTAAATGACGCAGGCATTTGGCGTAAGAAATCGTCCTCACTTGGTAATACGCTATCAAGGGGCATTGGCGTTGCATGCACTTCAAAATCATGCTCAATAGAAAAAAAGTGTTGTTCGACGCTCATGAATCTTTCCTTATTGGGGTTAAAAAACGACAATTAAAAGGATTAGCCCAAAAAGAAACTGTCGAAAAAGCAAAATTCTCGGATCGAAATTCGCCTAATCCCAAATGTTGCTTGGATCTTAACGAAATTCAATTTATCATTCTGCTCAAATTTACATAAATTAATATACCAATTTCTGTCGATGTAACAAGAACTAAAGTCCTAAATCCGCCAAAGTGGTGTGATTGCAAGCGTTGTATGGTGCAAAAATATGCAATTAGCAGAAAATAATCAAAATAAACAATGCATAGCGTTTGCATGCAAAGGTAAATAACATAGTGAATATGACATCATTAATGATCGCATTACGCTACGCAAGAGCGCGTAACGGCAGCCGATTTTTGAACTTTATCACGATTTTTTCTATCGGTGGTATTACCTTGGGCGTAACGGCCTTGATCATTGTCTTATCGGTAATGAATGGCTTTGAATCACAGCTTAAACAACGCATTCTGGGGGCGGTGCCGCACGTAATGGTTGAAAAACGCCAATCACTTACTCAATGGCAACCACTGATTGAACAATTAAAATCTGCTGATGGGGTTCTGGGTGTTAGCCCGATTAATTTGTCTCAAGCCATGTTACAAGGGCGCACCAAGCTTAACGCTATCATGTTACATGGCATAGACCCTGTGGTAGATCAACAGCACAACCCTATTGCCAGCAGTTTGCAATATGGTGAATTCACCAGCTTGCAAGCTGGTAAATACAATATTATTTTGGGCACCAGATTAGCGCAGCAGTTAGATTTACGGATTGGTGACAAGGTTCGGGTATTATCAGCGCAGCGTAGTCAATATGGGCCCATGGGGCGCATCCCAAATCAGCGAAAATTCACCGTTAGTGCGTTATTTGAGATGCAGTCGGAAGCCGACGCAGGCATCGCGCTAATACATATTACCGATAGTGCTAGGTTGCTGCGTTACTCTAAAGACAGTGTCGGCGCACTGCGCTTATTTTTAACCGATGCGTTTAGTAGTGAAGCGTTAATGCCGAAAATTTCCTTACTAATTAATAATAAAGATGGCTCGGTCACCGACGATTATCAATTGAGCAGTTGGCGAAAAACCTACGGTGATTTATTTACAGCCGTTAGCATGGAAAAAAATATGATGTGGTTAATGCTTAGCTTAATCATTGGGGTTGCCGCGTTTAATATTGTCTCTGCCTTAGTTATTTTAGTCACCGAAAAGCAAACGGACATTGCCATTTTATCTACCTTGGGACTAACGCGGGCGAAAATTGCATTAATCTTTATCGCACAGGGAACGATTAATGGCATATTTGGCACCTTGCTTGGTTTAGTTTTTGGTTTAACGATAAGTATCTTCCTTAACGATATACTCGACTTCTTTGGACTAGGTGGCCTCGTCAATCCACTAGATCCGTCAATGGGCATGCCAATCTTAATAGTGCCTTCGCAAATCGTCATGCTGGTTATCGCAACGGTATTGGTCACTTTACTGGCGACATTGTATCCGTCATTTAAGGCCGGTAAAACAGACCCTGCCGAGGCACTTAAGCATGAATAAGCTCAACATCAACTACCCTAAATTATTGGAATTGCAGTGAAGCAGTCAAGGTTCGAATCACCTGAGCTTATGTTTTATAAGTGATTGTGATTCGAATTCCGCCGACAATAAAACTGCGTTTTCAAGGATAACGGGTATAAACTTGTACACACACCGATCACAGGACTAAATAAAACCATATGAGCCAACAATTATTAATGTGTCAAGGCATCAACAAAACCTATATTGATGGTGACAACGAAGTTGAAGTATTAACCCAACTAGACATGAGCCTATCTTCCCATGAATTACTTGCCGTGACAGGGCGTTCGGGTTCCGGCAAGTCAACGCTATTACATATATTGGGTACGTTAGACAACCCAACGAAAGGCACCGTGTTGTTTAACGGTCAAGACATTCATGGTTTTACTGGCGCTAAACAAGCCGAATTCCGTAACCGTCATTTGGGCTTTATTTATCAGTTTCATCATTTATTGGCCGAGTTCAGTGCCCTTGAAAACGTGATGATGCCACTGTTAATTGCTGGTATTGGTAGTGCAAAGGCAAAACAACGAGCGCTGGCATTAATTGGTCAAGTTGGGCTTAAAGATCGCGCGCAGCACAAACCATCGCAATTATCCGGCGGCGAGCGTCAACGCATCGCGATAGCCCGCGCGCTGGTTAATCGACCATCATTGGTACTTGCTGATGAACCAACAGGTAATTTGGATAGTGAGAACTCTCAATCGATATTTGATTTATTAAAAGAGCTACGGGATGAACAAGGCACCAGTTTTGTCGTGGTCACGCACGATTTGCAATTGGCTAGTCGTTTGGATCGGGTGGTTAATTTGACGGCGGGTAAAATTAATCCGGTTGCTACGTTGATAGGAGTGTAGATAATGTTACATCAATCTGCGCTATCCACCAGCATTGGGCTGAGGTTTCTCACCGCCAAGAGTAAAAATGGCTTTATCTCATTCATTTCAATGTCGGCTATGCTGGGCATTGCGGTGGGTATTACTGTCTTGCTCATTATCATGTCAGCAATGAATGGTTTTGAGCGAGAACTTAAGAATCGCTTGTTAGCAGTGGTGCCTCATGGTGAAATAAACTCAGTTAACCAACCTATTAGTGACTGGCAAAGCATTGTCGCTAGCGCCAAACTTATCGACGGCGTTATAAGCGGCGCGCCGGTGATTAGCGTTAGTGGACTGGTGATGCAAGGCAATGACATGTCTGGGCTGCAAATCGATGGCATTTTGCCAGAAGTCGAACAACATGTTCTCGCTAGCAAAGAATACATCAGCGAAGAGGCGTGGCAGAGTCTTTCTGACAAGCGAGGCAGCATAGTTCTTGGGCAAGGCATTATTAACAAACTGGCGTTAAACATTGGCGAACAAGTGCATTTAATGATCCCTAAACCGTCAAAAGATGGCCGCTTTAAAGCGCCTATCGCGGTGAGTTTTACACTGGTAGGTAGTTTTAAGTTTGGTGGTCAACTCGATTTCAGCCAAGCCTATATTCATATGGACGATGCGCGCGAGTTAGCCGAGATTAAGCACGGTGTTAGCGGTGTCCGCTTTAAATTTAATGATGCGTACAATGCGCCAACAATCATTAGAAATTTAGCTGGCGCTATTGACCAGTATGTTTATCTGAGTGACTGGACTCGAAAATACGGCCATTTATACAACGACATTAATTTAGTCAAAATGATCACCTATTTGGTGCTAGTGTTAGTGATTGGAGTCGCTAGTTTTAATATTGTATCGACGTTAGTGATGGCGGTGCAAGATAAAGAAAGTGAAATAGCGATACTGCTGACCATGGGGTTAAGTAAAGGGCGCGTCACCAAAATATTTATGGTGCAAGGCATGTTAAATGCCTCCTTGGGCTGTTTGCTTGGGGCTGTCGTGGGCGGGTTAGTCGCCAGCAATTTGTCTCTCATTGTTGGCGGTATTGAGGGATTGTTGTCGGTGCAAGTATTGTCGGCAGATATTTACTTTATCGATTTTTTACCCACTCAATTTATGTGGCAAGATTTGATGTTGCTTGTTTGTTCGACCTTGGTGATTAGTTTTCTGGCGACGTTATATCCAGCGCTAAAAGCAGGCACAATAAAACCTGCGTTAGTACTTGGTCAATAGGGGCAGACCACATCACAAAGACGTGGTCTGATTATTTTAGATGACGCTGCTTACGCTCGTTCATCGCTTTAACCACAGATAATCGCCACAAAAGTCGAATAAAACCATAACCCAGCGCACTGGTCATAGATCCTAACACGACACACCCTAATAAAAATGGGGGGCCAATGGTGCTGATGCTTGATACTAACCAAGAAATGGAGAGTTCAAAATTAAACGGCTGTGTTTCAACGCCAAGCAGTTTTGTGCCAAATAAATAGGCGCCGAAAAACATTGGCGGCATCGTAAGTGGGTTACTTATCCAAACCAGCACTACCGACAAGGGTAGATTAACTCTAAAAAATACCGCGCCAAACGCCGCCAATAGCATTTGCATTGGCACAGGCATCCACGCGAAAAACAGACCAACGGCAAATGCGCCAGACGCAGTGCGGCGATTTAAGTGCCAAAGGTTTGCATCATGCAAACGTGAACCGAGGTGACGTAAATGCTTATGTTTTTTAATCTTTTCAGGATCGGGCATAAAGCGTTTTATTGTTTTTCTTGCCATAAAATTCTTCTACAGTAACGGTGTAATGACCATGGAACGATTACTTATTGGTTTCATCATCGGCTTGCTATCACTAATGTTCTGGCCATCAATACCCGCCTGGTGGCTGGGCGCATGTTTATTGGTCATCGGTGTAATCGTTGTTAAAACAAGACCATTTTTAGCGAGTTGTTTGTTTGGTCTTTCATATTGCATTCTTGCTATAAATCATCACTTTAACGATCTCGAGCAGCTAAGCAAGGCCAACTCTAGCATAATTGGCCACATTATTTCACTACCTGTGCAGGGAAAATACCACAACCGCTTTTATTTTAAGCTAACACACCTTTTTGTACAGGGAAAAAAGGTGCGCAGCAACGCTAAACTGTTATTAGTTTGGCCAGGTGAACATAGACTGGCGCAAGGACAACAATTAAAACTAAGCATTGTTACTCGCCCATTGCATGACTTGGCTAATCAGGGCGGTTTTAATGGCCAAAAATGGCAGTTAAGCAAAGGTCTTATCGCGACAGGCAAGGTATTAAGTGGCGAAGTACTTAGCACCGACATCGGTTTACGCGGCAAACTAGCCGCTACCTTGCAACATCAATTGGCCCATTTGGATAATCAACGCTTTATTCGCGCACTGTCTATTGGCGACAAACAAATGTTTGACCAACAAGATTGGCGATTATTGAGTAAAACAGGCACAAGTCACTTGTTCGCAATTTCGGGACTGCATTTGTCCATTGTCGCGATGTTATGTGCACTGTTAATTGCGAGCCCAGTGCGCTTATTGTTCGGGCATCATGTTTTGTTGGCGCGGCGTATTACGTTAGTCACCGCGTTAGTGATTTGCACCTGTTATAGTTATCTCGCAGGTTTTAGTCTGCCAACACTACGCGCGTTATTGATGTTATGTATTGCGGCGCTGTTTTTAATGGCGGGGCAGCGCCTGCGTTTGTCGCAAATGTTATTGCTAAGCTTTGCGGCGCTATTGGTTATTGATCCACTATCTATGCTATCGCTTGGCTTTTGGTTGTCTTTTTGCGCGGTTGCTATCATTTTTATTTTTGTTAGTCGCGGCCGCCGTCAATCGGTGGAATTATCAGGCTGGAAAAAAGTGCGCTATTGGTGTCAGCAATTGCTCATCATGCAATTAATGCTCAGTGGTGGCATGGTGGCGCTGCAGTTAATGTTTTTTGAAGGCAGTGCCTTACTTGCCCCACTAGCGAATGTTATCGCGGTGCCATTAGTTAGCCTGATCATATTACCGCTGTGCTTATTGGCGTTGTTTGGCTTGATTTTAGCCCCAAGTAATAGCTTGTCGGCGCTATTGTATGAAATAGTTGATTGGCTACTCAATCAACTATTCGTTGTATTAAGCGCCATTAGCAATCTTGATATTAGTTGGCTAGCGCTTGGCGAGCCTATCATGGTCTTAGTTGCCTGCTTGGCTCTAGCTTTAGTATTATTGTCCTCATATTTACGGCGCATAACGTCGTTGATGATTGGCGGGTTTTGTCTAGTTATTGTGACCGTGAGTTGCTTATTTATCTCAGGAGATAAAGCCGATTGGCAAATCCATTTTTTGGATGTTGGGCATGGTAATGCGGCTGTTATCGTTAAAAATGGCCAGGCCATTATAGTGGACAGCGCGCGCAGTTACCTCAATGCTAATGATGAGTTGGGTAGTGTAGCGAGCAATATCATTTTGCCGTTTTTGAATCGACATGGCATCAAAAACGTTAATTTTTTGGTCATTACTCATCAAGATAACGATCACAATGGCGGCATGCGCACGTTGTTAGCACATTTACCAAATGCACGTTTAATCACCAACGTATCAGCCTTAGATGGTCTTACCCCAACACCTTGCGATCAGTTGTCGTTTAAATGGCAGCAGCTACAACTAACCTTCAGCGCACTCAATCATAAATATTCCGCCAGAGCATGGGCCAAATCTCAAAATAACAATTCTTGTTTACTGCATGTTGATGATGGCATATATAGTGCGTTATTTGTTGGCGATATTGAAAAACCAGCGGAGAAATATTATTTACAGCGCGCTGGGCAAAGATTACGCGCCGACATCCTGCAAGTGGCGCACCATGG
>JABSRV010000133.1 GCA_013214905.1 Psychrobium sp.
CGAATATCATTGGCCACTTTAAATGACTCAATCTGTGCACTATCCACACTAGCCCAGACATTAATCGTGCGCAGGCCATTTTCACGGCGAATACGACTCACGCCATCTTGCAAGGTAATGTCGGCAAGTTCTGACAATGGCACCAAGCTTCCAGTGCGCGTTGCTATCAAGGTATTTTGAATATGGCCAATAGAGCTTCGCTGTGCTTTGGGATAACGGATCATCACGCGCAGCTCTTCACTGTTTCGTAATATTCGCTGTGCTTCTATGCCATAAAAACTAAAGTTCACTTGCGACGCTACATCTTTTAGACTGAGCCCTAAGCTATGTGCTAATGGTTTTAGAGTGAATTGCACCTCTTGCGTGACACTTTGACGGCTGTCATTAACGTCTGCAACCCCCTTTAATTGCTGCAATTTACTTTTCAGCGCTTTGGTCGCCGCCATCAATTCCATATCGTTGTTGCCAATCAGCTTAAAACTAATGTCGCCATCGTCACGCCCCCCACCAAACAAGTTATCACTGATATTTTGTGATTTTAAACTGGCAATGGCAGGCATCGCATCGCGCCAACGTTGGGCAATTTGAAATGTGTCTAAGGCGCGCAGTTCTGGATCTTTTAATTTAACCATCACTTCGCCATGGGTGCGCGAATCAAGTCGTGCGTTAATGTCGCTTATCACGCCACTACCGTATTCTTCTTTCAATTGCTCATCAACTTTTCGCAGCACCCGCTCCACGGTTTGAATCGCTTCTAAGGTCGCAAGCTCAGAGCTTTGTTGTTTCATCACAATATCAACGCGCGGAAAATCATGGGGGATTTTTGGCATACCGATGAAACGCATCACGCCACCGGCAAATAACGCAACGCTAATGATTAAGACACCAATGAAAAACATCATGATGGTATAGCGATAATGAATGGCGCGTGTTAACAACGGCTGATAATAATTAGCCACCAGACGTTTTAGGCCACCGTCAATGGCGCCTCGCATTCTATGCAAAGGATTTTTATTGTTGCTTGGCGCATAGTTCATGCGCGCTAAATGCGCGGGTAAAATCAACTTAGATTCAACCAATGAAAATAGTAAACACAAGACCACGACATAGCCAATAGAGTGGGTCATGCCAGAACCAGGTCCATCACTAAATAACATCGGCGTAAAAGCGGCAACCGTTGTTAATACACCAAATGTCGCAGGCATAGCGACGCGTTTCACGCCGCGAATTACATTTTCCATGCTGTGACCGTGGCGCTCAATTTCATCGCTGGCGCTTTCGGCCACTACAATGGCGTCGTCCACCACCACCCCTAATACAAGAATGAAGGCGAACAGGCTGGTAACATTGATAGTGACATTAATAAACTCCATCGGCATAAATAATAGCGCGCCAAGAAAACTCACTGGCAAGCCCATCATTACCCAAAATGCTAGCCTGATACGCAAAAACATTGCTAGCATAATAAAGACTAGAACACCGCCCGACAGCATGTTAGATAACATCATGTCTAATCGGCCATTAAGATAAAACGTCATATCAACCCAAGGAGTTAAGGTCACGCCTGGTGGTAATTGCTGGTTTTTTTGTTCGACAAAGGCTTTAACCTGCTCGGCGACGCCAGTAATACTTTGATCCATTGATGCACCAACAAATATAGTCACTGAGTTTTCGCCATTAAATTTGGCGTAACGAAGCCCCTCTACAAAACCATCGCTAACGGTGGCGACATCACCTAGTAAAATAGCCGTGCCATCTTGGCGGTGGATCAATGGTAATAGCTCAAACTCACCTTGCGTATAAGCTTGGTTTTCCACGCGCATTGAAATAACACCGTTTTCGGTGCGTATTTGACCTGCCGACATATTGGCAGAAAAACCACGAACAGCATTAGCAATATCAACAAATGTTAGCTTATATTCACGTAACTTATCTTGGCTCACTTCAATAGAGATTTCGTAATCAAGCCCGCCGAAAAAATCAGAGACATTCACTTGTGACAAATTACTGATTTCATCATGAATGCTGCGACCCAACTCTTTTAACTGCTTAGGGCTCATTTGACCATGCAAACTCATGTAAATGACTTCTTGGCGCTTACGATCTAGTTTAACCACCGGGCGCTCCATGCCTGCAGGGAAACTTGAAATGGTATCAATTTTTATGCGCACGTCATCTAGCACATCTTTAATGTCATAATCACTATCGACTTCGATATAAGCATTGGAAAAATTACGATTTGAATAACTGATGACACGTTTGAGGCCTTCAATGCCTTCAAGCGCTTCTTCAATTTTTATGGTGATGCCTTCTTCCACTTCTTGCGGGGCCGCGCCAGGATATGGCACGCTGACCGATAGCCAATTCGTTTGATCGATGGGAAACATTTGCTTGCGGATCATGATTGACGCAAATATGCCGCCAACAATAATGAAAAACATTAGCAGATTAGCAGCAACACCATTGCGGGCAAACCACGCGATAAGACCTTTTTCTGGCGCGTTCATGGCTATTCCCCTACTTCATTGCTAGTAGATGCTTTAGGCGATTTTTCTTGCTCGGATATCGCAAGCAGCGTTTTACTATTATCGTCAACGGCAGGTTGCTCTAGCAACTCATTCGCTAACCCAAGTTTCATGCCAACAATGGGATAATCTAACGCGCTGACAATATATTGATTGTCATTGCTTAATTGTCCTGTCACCACCATATACTTACCTTGCTGACGCACAACAGTAATGGCTTTAAACGCCAATTTTCTATCACTGCTAAACATCGCGAGTCGGTTATTACTCACTAAATGGCGCGGTACTAACGCGGCATTTGGCAAAACAAAACCGTCAATTTTGGCGGTGACATAATTGCCAAACTGTAAGGGGTTAGCTAATTGATAAGGCGTTTTAACCTCCACCACCAAGTAATTCATGCGTGATTGTCTGTCGATAACGCCTTCATTACGCACAATAATGCCCTGCCATTGTGTGGCTTGACCATTATATTGAGCGTGTAACGTCACCTTAGCGCCAAGGCCTTGCTGTGGGAGGAATTGTAAATCTTTGTCTGCAATAGGTAATCGAACCTGCGCAACATCAGTGGCCAATAATAATCCTAAAGAACTACCATTGCCGACAATGCTACCCAAACCAATGTCTCGGCTAGATATAATGGCATCATATGGCGCTCTAATATAAGTTCGCTCAAGATTACGTTTCGCCTTAGTAACCAAGGCCTGTGCGGCGCGCATTCTTGCCACTTCTTGTGCAAGTTGTGGTTTACGTAAACCAAGTTGTGATGGGGTTGAATTAGTAATTTGCTGCCATTCTTTCTCCGCCACGTGTCCTTGTGCTTTTTCACGTTGCAAGGAGGCTCGCGCCGACGCTAAATTGGCCTGAGCTTCAATTAAATTGGCTTGATAGTCACTAGGATCTATACGCACCAACAAGTCACCTTTACGAACCATGCCACCTTGAACAAACTGCTGGGCTAACTCAATGACTTGACCCGATACTTGCGCTACTATTTGCGTTCTTTGTTTTTCGCTGACTAACCCTTGCGAGTCGACGGTTAATTGCAACTGACCGACTAGCAAGTTTTCAACTTTAACCAAAGGCACGTATTCGACTACGATTTTTTCTTCCGGCGCTTTTTTCATTGACACTAAGATACCTGCGCCAGCAATCGCGACTGTCAGTGCGATAAGGGGAAATACAATTTGTTTTTTGGTAGCCATAATCCATCATTCCGGTCAAATAGTAGTCGTCACAGTGCAATAAAGACGACAAATAGGATGGCAGTATAACGGTTATATGATTGTAGTTGTTGATAAAAATGATGGAGATTTGTAAGGAAGTGTGCGAATAATCAGCGTTATACCGATTATTCGCTAGTATCAAAAATTAGTGGGTTAAATTTTTGTATTTTATACCAAAGAATACGGCGTAAAACACTGGAACAATCACTAATGTTAAAATGGTAGCAAAACCTAGACCAAACATTATTGTTACCGCCATTGATTGGAAAAACGCGTCAAACAATAACGGTATCATACCTAAGATGGTAGTTATAGCCGCCATTGCCACAGGTCGAACCCTGCTGACACCCGCATTAACTACCGCTAGCAATGGCTCGGTGCCAGACGCGAGCTCAATGTTAATTTGATCAAGCAATACAATACCATTTTTAATTAACATGCCAGACAAGCTTAGTAACCCTAGTAACGCCATGAAACTAAATGGCGCGCCCATGACTAACAAACCGCCGGTGACTCCGATAATGGCCATTGGCACAGTCGCCCAAATAACCAGTGGCGCGCGAATCGAATTAAACAAGAAAACGGTGATCATAAACATCACTAAATAGCCCATTGGCATGCCGCCCATTAACGCTTTTTGCGCGTCGGTTGCAGACTCATGTTCACCACCCCAACTTAGTGCATATCCTCTAGGCAACTTAATCTTCTCAATCAGTGGACTCACTTCATTAAATAATTTTGCCGCAGTGCTATCACCCAATAAATCATGATCTGCTTTAACGGTGATAGTGCGTTTGCGATCACGGCGCATAATGATTGAGTCTTCCCATCGCGTTTCAAAACCATCAACCACTTGGCTAACTGGAATATAACGCCTTAGTGAACGGCTATATATTTGCAGTGAATTTAAACTATCAACAGACAAGCGTTCGTTCGCTGGTGCCCTAGCAACAATAGGCAGCATCTTGGTGCCATCGCGATACAGGCCAACAGTTTTACCTGAATAGCTAACGAGCAATAATTGATCTAAATCAGCTTTGCTGATGCCAACACGTCGCGCCGACGCTTCATTAAAGATAGGACGAATGACTTTAGAGCGCTCTCGCCAGTCGTGACGAATGTTGTATGCGTTAACATTACTATTCAGTATTTCAACTGCCTGACCGGCCAATTGTCGCAATACCAGTGGATCGGGTCCAGAAAATCTCACTTCAATTTTTGATTCAACCGCAGGACCAATTTCCATTGGTTTTATTTTTGCAATAGCGTTAGGCAGCGATTCTCGAAGGTAGAGTCGTAAATCGTCCATTATCTTAATTTGTTGCTCGCGATCTACCGCGCGTACAATTAATTGACCATAAGCTGCGTAGCTCTTTTCTGGACCATAAGTCAGCATAAAACGAATGGCGCCCTTACCAACGGTGGTCGTAACTTGCTCGACCCCTTCTTGACGCAGTAAGTAATTTTGTACTTGCTTAACATCCTTTTGGGTTTCGCGAATATCACTGCCCTGGTAACGCCATAAATCAACGTAAAACATCGGGGTATTAGACGCTGGGAAAAATGACTGCTTAACCTGCGTAAAACCTGCAACAGCAGCCACCAGCAATAACAATAAGCTAACGATAGACAACGTGCGGTTACGCAGACAAAACATTAATAGCGCGCGATAGGCAACAAATAGCACACCTTTATACGGATCATGTTCTTCACCATCTACCGTTCCAGACGTCTCTTTAAATAACAAGTTGGCAAAAAACGGAGTTAATGTTATCGCGGTCACCCAGCTTAACATCAGTGAAATTAGCAATACCCAAAACAAACTTCCGGCAAATTCACCCGTGGCATCTGACGATAATCCAATGGGTGCAAACGCTGTAATAGCGATAATTGTCGCGCCAAGCAATGGCCAAATAGTTTGTTTAACAATGTCACTGGCCGCTTCAACCTTAGTCCGTCCCTTGGCTATGCCAATCAAAATACCTTCGGTGACCACAATAGCGTTATCCACCAGCATACCTAAGGCAATGATTAATGCGCCAAGTGAAATACGCTGCAAATCAATAGCCATATATTTCATGAAAATAAAGGTACCAAATACCGTTATCATTAAAATAAAGCCAATCAATAAACCACTGCGCACGCCCATAAATATCAATAATACAATGATAACAATGGCGATCGCTTCAACCAAACTTAAAATAAAGCTGCTAACCGACTGCTCAACTTCTAACGGCTGATTGTAAATAGCGTTAATCTCTAAACCTAGAGGCTTAAAGTATTCTAACTCTTTAAGGCGTTGATTCAGGGTTTCACCAATATCAACTACGTTAACGCCGCTGCTAAAAGAAATGCCTAACATCAATGCTTGTTGTTGATTATAGGTAATGATGTGATCTGGGACCTCTGCATATTCAAGACGTACCGTTGCAACATCACCCAAATAAATTAATTCGTTGCTACCTGGATTAGAGATAATTAATGACTCTAGCTCTTTAACCTTGGCAAATTCTCCGGTGGAGTGAAAACGAATAGACTCTTGCCCAACTTTAATTTGACCCGCATTAGACACAGTGTTTTGCGCGCGTAGCAATTCAAAAATATTGTTTTGAGAAATGCCTAGCGACACTAGCTTGCTTCGAGAAAACTCAACCACAACTTGCTCTTGCTGCTGACCAGCCATCGATACTTTACTAACGCCTTTAATTAATACTAATTCACGACGTAAATAGTCGGAAAATTCTTTTAATTCGTGATAACTATAACCATCACCAGTAATCGCTAATAACACACCATAAACATCCCCAAAGGTATCGTATACCGTTGGTTTATTCACGCCTTGAGGCAAGCGTCCTGAAAGATCGGAGATTTTTCGTCTTAATTCATCCCAAATTTGTCGTAACTCTTCTTTACGGGAAGTACTTTTCATTTCAACAATGATTTGTGATAAACCTGGCGTTGAAATAGATTTAATATTTTTTATATAAGGCAATTGTTGCAACGCATTTTCAATGACATAGCTTACCTCTTCTTCCACTTGCAGCGGACTCGCGCCAGGATAACTGGTGATAACCATGGCTTGCTTGATAGTAAATTCAGGATCCTCTAATCGTCCTAAATCGTTATATGAAATGATGCCGCCGACCAATAAAAGAATGGCAAACATCCAGCTAATCACTTTATGATTAATCGCTATTTTTGCGATATCCATTATAGACCTCGCTCACGAGTCCAGGCACGTACTATCGTCCCTTCTTTTAAATAATGAACACCCGCGCCAACTATCAATTCGTCACCGTTTAATCCACTCTTTATAATAAGTCCATCGCGTGTTAATTCACCGACTGTTACCGCTTGACGGCTCACTTGCATGTCGTGATTAACTACCCAAACAAATTGCTCTTTGGCATCGGCTTTTAAATTCTCAGCCGAAAAAACCGCTGAAACGGGCAACACAATATGGTTAAAGTTACCCGTAGTCGCTTTGGCCAAATCAGCATAAACAGAACCAGACATACCTGGCAGGATATTCTTCCCTTCTGGCAAGGCCAAAGTAAAGACAACTTTAAAGGTGCGAGTCACTGGATCGGCCTGTGTATCCCATTCTTTTACGGCTAATTTAAAACGCTCGCCAGGAAATGAATCAAATTCAACATCGGGCTGATAGCCCGAGTCCTTGTTAATCAACGCGGTTAATCGCTCCGGCAAATAAATAGAGACATCTATGCTGTCGCTATTTTGCATATTTAGAATAACTTGCTGCGCGCGAATATTTTGATGTTTCTCAACATGAACCTTGGCAATAACGCCATCATATGGTGCGCGTAAGGTAGCATATTCAAGGGATGTTTTGGCACTGGTTAAATTTGATTTTGCCACCAATAAATTAGCTTGTGCTTCGTCAAATTTAGCTTGTGAAGCAATCTTTTTCGCCAGTAATTCTTTGGCGCGATTAAACTGAGATAATGCCAAAGCATGTCTAGCGGTGCGATCATTAACGCTAATGATAAAATCGCGCGGATCTAACTGGGCCAAAATTTGCCCTTTAGTGACCCTATTACCTGCTTTTACCGCGAAATTTTGTATTTCACCATTGACGCGAAAAGCTAAATGACTGTCGGTGGTCGCTTCAACCTGAGCTGGGAATTTTCTGACTGATGATTCACTTAACGTGCTGACATCAATAATTTTTACCATGGGGGTAAATGTTTCCACCGCTGCAGTCTCTTGTTCATTACAACCCACCATGCCCGCGGTGAGCAGTACGAGAAAAAGACTCGCTACTGTCCTATTTAATTGAAAATTAATTAATTTGTTCATCGGTGAAAATCCTAATAATTTTGATGCCTACATCATAATCCGAAAAGATAGAAAATAAAATTTATATAAAATGAAATTCATGTTAAATTTTATTTAACGACCTGACTAATAAATTAAAGACGAAGATGACTCTCGAACAACTGCGCGTATTGCAAAAAATTGTAGAACTGGGCAGCCTAAAAAAAGCGGCTGCTGCGCTTTTTAAAACTCAACCCGCATTGTCGATGGCGATAAAAAAATTAGAGCGACAATACAATATTGAGTTGCTTGATCGTAGCCAATATCGCTTAACACTCACCACACAAGGCACTATCTTTTATCGTCAGGCGCAATCCTTATTATCCGGTGCTGATCAACTAGAGTCCCTTGGACATCAGCTAGCCCAAGGCAATGAAGCCGTTCTTAAGATCGGTTATGATCCCTTATATGACGTAAGTCATATGGCTAAAGTGTTGCAGCACTGCCAACAACAGTTTAATACCACCGAATTCCAAATTATTTCAGGCTCGCGCTTTTCGTCATTAGAGCAGTTAGGCAAAGATACTGTCGATATTTCATTCGGCGCATGGTTCCATTTATTCCATGGCATTGGTGACTTTAAAACAATACCGATTAACGAATTTGAATTAGTGATCGCGACGGCGCCTAGTTTAATCGACGAGCAAGACATTCATTGTTTGGCCCAACTCAATCAATATCCAAGCATTACTGTATTAGAGAGCGAATTAAGTTTTGATACCGAGCGTTTGGGCATTAACAAAGCAAAGCAACAATTTAAAACCAATGATATCCATACCCTAAAGTCGTTACTCATCGCAGGTCTTGGCACAGCAATTTTACCTAAAGCGCTGATACGTGAAGAATTAGCTAGTGGCCAACTCAAAGTTTTAAAATTAGATGATTTTGAACATAGTATGTTAGGTGAGGTGAGGATGATCAAACGTCGGGATAAAGTATTAGGTCCTGTGGGCCAATACTTTTGGGATTGCTTTAAGGCTTAAACCGTTTAAGCCTTTAGTTAATACTGCAACGTATTTTTAATGATAGAAGTATCTCTGGTTTGACACCTACTATTAAAACCATTTTTAGATAGTGTTAAACTAGAGTTGCGTTATTTTTATAATCAATTCAGTTT
>JABSRV010000134.1 GCA_013214905.1 Psychrobium sp.
TTATCTAGCTTGGTTTAGAGAAAGTAACGCTAAGCTAGAATATAAGCAAATATTGGAAGCGGCTTATGGGTGACAACAGTATTCTGGAACAGAGCCTAATTTTTACATTCAAAATAAGCTACTGGTACAGATAGTTGAAATGTTTTATTATGCGTTGTTTATTTTTTTCGGCGAAGGATTAGTACTTTGAAGCTATCTTCCATGCAATTAACGTGTTTGCAGGCCATTGGTATTACGCCATGGCATGAAAAACTGGTGGCGAGCAATACCCAATCAGCAGCCAAGCCAGATTATGTTGCGACTCCTGAACTGGTGGCACAAATTGAATTGGCAGTTGCTTATGTTGCAAAACATAATCAGGGTAACGCATTGTCTTGGTTGTGCGAATCAACAGTGAGTAATGTTAGCTTAAAGCATAAGCAGCTGAGCTTGCCGCCGTTAGAGCAACTATTTGCCAGTACTGAGCTGAAAAAGCAGCTATGGCAGTTATTAATAGGGTATAAAGCGTGAACATTTCATTTTCTCACATTGTTGAGACCGACATCGATGCGGTATTTACCATCGAGCAAGCCGCGCAGTCTCATCCTATGTCACGCAACGTCATGTTGTCTTGTTTTTCTAAACGTTATTTCAATGCGACTATTTTGTGTGATGGTCAAATTGCAGGTTTTTATATGGCAGAGTTTCTTATCGATGAATCATCGTTAATTGAAATTTGCATCGCACCTGAATTTCAAGGTAAGGGCTTAGGCAAAAAATTATTGGCGCATTACATCACTGCGGCGCAAGACAAAGGGGCATTGAGTTGTTGGCTAGAGGTGCGAGAATCAAATGTTGGGGCGATAAAACTCTATGAAGCGCTTGATTTTAATGAAGTGGATAAACGCATTAATTACTACCCAACGACCAAAGGCCATGAAGATGCGATAATCATGAGCTTTTTCGTTTTTTAGGTAAGCCAATATACCCGAAATTATTGGAATTGCAGTGCAGGTTTTCAGTGCCAGACAAAACCTGAGTGCCGACATCCGTGTAGGCAAAGCCGTCAAGTTTCGAATCGCCTGAGCTTATATTGAGCCCTTAGCTAGTAAAAGCTAAGTGATTGTGATTCGATACGCCGACACAAAATATTCTGGAAATATTTTGAACGTCGCTTGCGGCGGCCTTTGGAGAAATACAGGACGTATTTCTTAATAAAACTGCGGTATCAAGGATGACTGGTATAAATATTAAAAAGGCCAGTCATCAAAATGATGACTGGCCTTTTAGTTTCGCGGCAAAAACTCTTCTGCGAAAAGCTATTTTATTAAAACTATGCAGGGAATAACTGAGTAAGCTTTGTTGCTAGCATCATGTTGCCAGCAGCTTTGATTTTACCCATCATAAATGCGGTCATGCCATTAACGCTGCCGTCTAAAAGACCTTTAAGGGTTGCGCCTTTAAGCGACAACGTAACAGATGGATCATCATGCTCGCCTTCAATTAAATCGTAACTGCCGTCGTTGATCACAAGGTGGAATAATTCACCTTCTAAGTTAAATTGAAACACTTCATCAACGCCTTGCGCTGCTGATTTGTCAAACTTACTGGCTAATATTTCTTGGTACTGGGCAACTGTCGACATGTTTTATTCCTAAATTGATTGCTATAAAACCGATTACAGCAAGGTGGTCTGACCTCAAACTACCATGTTTAAGTATCTGGTCAAGCAATTTTTAAACTAGTGTTTTATTTTTCCTGTGTAAAACATCACACATTGCGCTAGAAAATCCGCTATAATCGCGCGCAATATTCGCTTTAACCTTTAGAGATTTCCTATGTCAACGCTTGATGATTCGGTAAACAAACGCCGTACGTTTGCTATCATTTCCCACCCAGATGCTGGTAAAACAACCATCACCGAAAAAGTATTATTGTTCGGACAGGCTCTGCAACGTGCAGGTACGGTTAAAGGTAAAAAGTCTGGGCAGCATGCTAAGTCTGACTGGATGGAAATGGAAAAAGAGCGTGGTATTTCAATTACCACCTCAGTGATGCAGTTTCCTTATCGTGAATGTTTAATCAACTTGCTTGATACTCCTGGACACGAAGATTTCTCTGAAGATACTTACCGCACACTAACCGCAGTGGATTCATGTCTAATGGTCATTGATGCGGCGAAGGGCGTCGAAGCGCGTACCATTAAATTAATGGAAGTAACGCGTTTACGTACCACACCAATCATTACCTTTATGAATAAAATGGATCGTGATACCAGAGACCCGTTAGAGTTATTAGACGAAGTAGAAGATATTTTAGATATTGTATGTGCACCTATTACTTGGCCAATTGGCATGGGTAAAGAGTTTAAAGGCATCTACCACTTATTGCTTGATGAAGTGGTGCTGTATCAATCGGGTCAGGGACATACTATTCAAGAGCGCCGTGTAATCAAGGGGTTGCATAATCCAGAATTAGACGAAGCCCTTGGTGATTACGCCGAAGAATTGCGTGAAACGATAGAGTTAGTACAAGGCGCGTCAAACGAATTTGATTTAGAGTTATTTTTAGCGGGTCAGCTAACGCCGGTATTTTTTGGCACCGCGATGGGTAACTTTGGCGTTGATTATATGCTTGATGGGTTTATTGATTGGGCGCCAACGCCAATTAACCGTATTGCGCAAGAGCGTGAGGTTGAGGTGAACGAAGAGAAGTTCACCGGCTTTGTGTTTAAAATTCAAGCTAACATGGATCCAAAGCATCGCGATCGCATCGCATTTATGCGGGTATGTTCTGGTGAATACAAGCGCGGCATGAAAATGCGCCATGTACGAATTAATAAAGACATCAACGTCAATGATGCATTAACCTTTATGGCTGGCGATCGCACCCAAGCCGATGGTGCCGTTGCCGGTGATATCATTGGGTTGCATAACCATGGCACTATTCAAATTGGTGATACATTTACCGTGGGTGAGAAACTTAAATTCACCGGTATTCCAAACTTTGCTCCTGAATTGTTCCGTCGTATATTGCTGCGCGATCCTCTTAAAATGAAGCAATTGCAAAAAGGGTTAAATCAGCTTTCGGAAGAAGGCGCGGTGCAAGTCTTTAAACCATTGCGATCGAACGAACTTATTTTGGGCGCGATAGGTATTTTGCAGTTTGAAGTGGTTGTAGGGCGCTTAAAATCTGAATACAAGGTTGAAGCAATTTATGAGCCTGTTGGCGTTGCAACCGCACGTTGGGTAGCTTGTGATGACGTTATTAAGTTAGAGAAGTTTAAAAAGAAAGCTTTTGACTATTTGGCGCTTGATGGCGGTAACAACCTGACCTATATCGCACCAACCATGGTTAATCTAAATCTTGCTTATGAACGTCATCCTGAAATTACCTTCCGTGAGACTCGCGAAAACTAATTCATGATGTTATATATCCAAGTGGCATGGGTATAAAAGAAACAGGGGGGATGACTAACGTCATCCCCCCTGTTTTGTTATTATCGCACTATTGTCGACCACTGAAGTTATCTTAACTTATATGATGCCCAATACACCCAATCTTGCTCCTTATTACATTGATAGCCATTGCCACTTAGACTTTGCAGCGATGGGTGACATAGCATCGTTATTGCAACAATGTATGCAAACGGGCGTGGCGCAGTTCATAGTGCCCAGTGTTGATGTTAACAATTGGCAAACGATATTGCAGCTTGGCCTAGTGCATCCTCAAGTACATGTCGCATTGGGTATTCACCCCTATTTTTTGAGCGATAATAATCATTTTTTAGATTTAGAAAAATTGGCGACAGAGCATCGCTCATCTATTATCGCCATAGGTGAAATTGGGCTAGACGGCAGTATTGATGTTAGTGCACAGCACCAACTAGCAATATTAAAGCAACAATTATCTCTTGCCAGTGAATTAGACCTGCCGATTATTTGTCATGCTCATAAAGCCTACGATCCATTACTAAAGCAGCTTCGGCTTATTAAGTTAACCCGCGGCGGTGTGGTACATGGTTTTAGTGGCTCGTTAGTGCAAGCCAATGAGTTTATTAAACTCGGCTTTAAGTTAGGTGTTGGCGGGGTGATTACATATGCTCGGGCGCAAAAAACGCGGCGTTTGTTTAGCGAATTACCGCTAGTATGTTTATTGCTTGAAACCGACTCACCAGACATGCCGCTTTGTGGCCTGCAAGGTCAGATTAATACTCCGCTTAATATCCCGCGTATTGCGGCTTGCCTTGGCGAGCTGCGACAACAAAGCGATGATGAGATTGCGATCGCAACGACCCTTAATTGCCAGCTACTATTTAATTTGTAAGCTGGCTCTAGAGTAACAACGTGTTCTTTTTCTACAAAATGTGATCTTGGCAAAAGTAAAGCCGCTAAATTGCCGTTAAGTTGAATCTTACATTTCTTATGGAGAGTGAGATGACCGACTTAGAGCGCGCCGCCTGTTACGGCATTCAATTAATGGATTTAACCAGCTTAAATAGCACCGATACCCAAGAATCGGTAATAACCCTGTGCCATAAGGCCGTGAGTGCTGGTGGTCATACCGCTGCTATTTGTATTTACCCACAATTTATTGCCATTGCTAAGAAAACGTTAGCACAACTTAATGCTCGTGATATTCGTATTGCCAGCGTGGCCAACTTTCCGCATGGCAACGACAGCATTGCCAGTGCTGTTGTTGATGTTGAAACTGCCATTGCATTGGGCGCCGATGAAGTCGATCTGGTTTTTCCCTATCGTGCTTTTCTGGCTGGCGAATTTCACCTTGCTCAGCAATTAATTCGAGCTTGCAAAGAAGCCTGCACCGACAAAGCCATTTTGAAAGTAATTTTAGAGACCGGAGAACTTGGCACTGCGCAAAATATCAAAAAAGCGAGTTTATTGGCCATTGGTGAAGGGGCTGACTTCATCAAGACATCGACCGGCAAAGTCGCAATTAATGCAACACTTGAAGCGGGTGAGCAAATGCTGCAAGCCATTAAAGAAACAGGCGGCAAAGTTGGCTTTAAAGCGGCTGGAGGCGTGAAAGATGCGGCGGACGTTAACGATTATCTCGTTATGGCTGAGCGATTACTGGGCAGTGAATGGATTTGTTCAAAGAATTTTAGATTTGGTGCAAGCAGCTTGTTAGACAATCTGTTAAGAACCCTCGGTAAAAGTGAAGCTGATGTGCAGCAGCTAGATTACTAGGCAAAAAACTTATTAGGCAAGAAATCATGAAACGAGTCACTATTATGATGCTTGACTCACTAGGCATAGGCGCTAGTGATGACGCAATAGACTTTGGCGATGTTGGTGCTAACACGTTTGGTGCCATCGCCAAAGCCTGTGCCAACGGCGAAGCCAACATCAATCGAGAAGGGCCGTTGAACTTACCCAATTTAACCAAGTTGGGCCTTGCTCATGCGTGTTTTGAAAGCTCTGGTTATTTTGCAGAGGGCTTAGATCAAAACGTCAAACCCATGGCTAAATACGGCTACGCTCAAGAAATTAGCACCGGTAAAGATACGCCCAGTGGTCATTGGGAAATCGCTGGCGTGCCCGTGTTATTTGATTGGGGCTATTTTAGCGATAAAGAAAACTCATTCCCAGCATCACTTATCGAACAGATCATTGAACGTTGTGAACTTGCCGGAATTCTGGGCAATTGCCATGGTTCGGGCACCGACATATTACGCCGTCTTGGTGACGAGCACATGCGCAGTGGCAAACCAATTTTATACACATCAAGTGATAGTGTTTTTCAAATCGCGGCGCATTAAGAAAGTTTTGGCTTAGAGAGATTATTAAAAATGTGCGCGGTGGTACGTGAATTATTGGAGCCGTATAATATTGGCTGTGTTATCGCTAGGCCGTTTATTGGCGTTGACGCCGATTCATTTGAGCGCACCGGTAACCGCCGTGATTTGTCTTTATTTCCGCCGGCGAAAACCTTGCTCGACTTTAATAAGGATGCTGGGCGTGAGGTGATTGCTGTAGGGGGAATTTCGGACATTTATGCGGGCCAAGGCATTACAAAGAGTATTAAGGCGACGGGGTTGTGTGAGCTATTTGATCACACACTAGCGGCTCAGCAATACGCGCCGCTCAATAGTATTGTTTGTACTAATTTTGTCGATTTTGATTCCGTCTATGGCCACCGTCGTGACATTGCTGGTTATGCTGGCGCACTGGAATATTTTGATCAGCGATAACCTGAGTTTATAGCGAAAATGGGCGATCACGATTTATTAGTACTGACCGCTGATCACGGCTGCGATCCAAGTTGGCCGGGTAGCGAGCATACTAGAGAACACATTCCTGTGCTGTTTTACAGTCCGTCAATGACCAGCTGTAGTATTGGCAAACGCGATACGTTCGCCGACATTGGACAAAGCATCGCCACCTATTTAGAGTTACCGGCACTAAAGTACGGTCGCTCATTCTTATCATTAAGGGCTTAAATTATGGCAACTCCATATATTTAACGCGGCAGCGGGTGATTTCGCAGAATCAATATTATTACCAGGCGATCCGCTACGTGCTAAATACATTGCAGATAATTTTATAACCGACGCCGTGCAAGTTAACGATGTGCGTAACATGTTGGGTTATACAGGGTTTTACAAAGGCAGGAGAGTATCGGTGATGGGCACTGGCATGGGCATTCCTTCTATTTCAATTTATGCTAAAGAATTGATTACCGAATATGGCGTGAAAAACTTAATCCGTGTCGGCAGCTGTGGTGCGGTTTCGTTAGACGTTAAGCTGTATGACGTGATTATTGCGCAGGGTGCCTGTACCGATTCAAATGCCAATCGCAGTCGTTTCCAAGGTTGTGATTTTGCCGCCATCGCGGATTTTGGTTTATTAAGTAACGCGGTAGCGGCGGCTAAAAAGCAAGGCAACAAAGCATTGGTTGGCAATGTCTTTACCGCCGATTTATTTTACACACCAAACGCCAGCATGTTTGATACCGTTGGAAAAATGAATGTATTGGGCATGGAAATGGAAGCGGCTGGATTATACGGCGTAGCGGCTGAATTTGGTGCTAAGGCATTATGTATTGTGACGGTATCGGATCATATAAGAACAGGGGAACAAACTACCTCTGAGCAGCGTCAAACCTGTTTCAATGAAATGAGCGAGCGTTAGAGTCTTTGCTTATCGATTAAGTTTATTGAGTAAGGTCGCTTACTTCAGTTTTTTTAGGTTTCAACTTCAACTTCGTCTTTATTCGGTCTAGATTGGCGTTCTTTTTTACGGGTTAACCACAATAAATTGCGTAGTTGATACCGTGCACGTTTTTGTGAGAAAGAGCGAGTGAGTAAAATACCTATAATGGCAGCAATTAATAAAGACCACCGTTGGCTTTCTAGTTGTTGTTGCTGGATCTCGATAATAGGTTGTACAAATACATCTTTGTTTAAGCGCAAACGTAAATAGCCAAGCAGCTTTTCCTGACGTATTTCAACGGCAAGAATAACGGACTCGCCATCATTGTGTTCTGCCGACTCGGCCATTAACGTGCCGTCGGCGCGATGAATCCAAATACCGTTGATTAAAGGGGATTTGGTTAACGTTTGGGCTAGCCATTGCAATTGTTGTTGCTCGTTAAACTTTAGCCCCATGGTCGCCGCTAAGGCTAATTGTTGCTTTAAAATACCGGCGATTGCGGTTTCTTGTTGCTGACGCATTTGCTGAGATTGCTCATTTGATTGCCACAAAAGCACGCCAAGACCTGCCACCAACATCATAGCCAATGCAAATTGGCTTAGTCGTCTAATGACTATCTGTTTGTTAAGTGTGCTGTATTGCATGTCTAATCTCAGGTTGGGTCAATTTACCAAGTAACATGTTATTCACAATGAATAGCGCAGTTACACAACATTTATTACTAATCTAGCAAACAATGTTAATCGATGTCTGTATAAATAGTTAATCTTATCTAAAAATGCGGCGTATTTCCCATTACAAAAAAACACGAACCCAATAAATCGTTATAAAGCTTTCGAAATATAACCATTACGAGTGTGAATTCCCGTTATTATTTGTTATTTTATGGCCATCTCTAAGATATTAGGAAGTATTGTGTCGCAATTTAATGTTTACTCTAGCGCTAGCATCAATGTTTATGAATTTTTGTCTAATGGGGTTACGCCCCAATGTATGGTTTGGGATAAACAACAGAAATTACACTTATTAGCTGCCCAGCAACCCGATGAAAGCGGTCAGGTAGTGACCACTGATGTTGCTTGGCCTGTCAGTCAGCATAAGTTGATTATTACCGCTAAATCTATCGATAAGTCATGCATTGACGCACTGATGTCTGCCATTGGGAAGCTACTAATGGCGATGCTACCAATTAATCAAGTGGCGGGTTATCAATCCATTGAATTGTTATTAACGCAAGATATTGCTGTTGATTCGCTGGCGCCGTTAGCCGCGAGATATCAGCTAGACATTAATAAACAGACGAATTTCCCCGATTTAAATAAACCCGGTTTAGTTGTTCTTGATATGGACTCAACAAGCATTCAAATTGAGTGCATTGACGAGATAGCCAAGTTAGCCGGCGTTGGTGACGAGGTCAGTGAGATTACCGAATTGGCGATGCAGGGTAAGTTGGATTTTGCAGAAAGCCTGCGCGCAAGAGTCGCAAAGTTAAAAGGCATTAAATTGTCGTTGCTTGATTCAATTGCCAATGACTTACCGCTAATGCCTGGCATGACTGAGCTGGTTGCACAATTTAAGCGCCACCATTGGAAAATCGCGATTGCTTCTGGTGGTTTTACGTATTTTGCTGATAACTTAAAACAACAACTCAATTTAGATGACGCAATATCGAACGTATTGGCCCATGAGAATGGTGTGTTAACAGGGCAAGTTAATGGGCACATTGTCGACGCTGTGGTTAAAGCTGAAACAATTGTGAAATTGGCCGAAAAATATGGCATCGAACCAAGTCAGACCATCGCCATTGGCGATGGTGCAAACGATTTGTTAATGATGCAGCAGGCTGCACTAGGCATTGCGTATCACGCGAAACCCTTGGTGCAAGATAAGGCTGATACGTCTATTAATCATGGTGACTTAGCATCTATTATCACCATGCTTGCACGGTAGACCCGTTATCCTTGAAACCGCAGCTTTATTGTCGGCGGATTCGAATCACAATTACTTAGCTTTTACTGGCTAAGGGCTCAATAAGCTCAGGCG
>JABSRV010000135.1 GCA_013214905.1 Psychrobium sp.
CAATATTTCTCAAGATGATACTTTAGTTGAATCATTAGAAATCGCCAAGACTCGAATTCAAATAATGATCGACAAGGGCATGGATAACAAAGGCGAAGTGCTTAAAGGATTGATCGCAATAGCAGATAAGCGCATTACTGATATATCCTCTGGTAAAACGGTTGCATTACGACCTGATGATAATGCAAAGTATTATGCAGAATTAGTTGTTGATCTAGATGTGATTGACGAGCCGATGATTGCCGATCCAGATGTAAATAATGCAGATGTATCTAAGCGTTATACCCACGATGCGATCAGAACTATTTCACATTATAAAGGCAGCAAAAAAGTTGACCTTGGTTTTGTTGGCTCATGTATGGTTCACAAAGGTGATATGCAGATTATTGCTCAAATGTTGAGAAACATTGAGCAGCAACACGGTACAGTGACCTTTAAAGCGCCGCTAGTTATCGCGCCGCCAACTTATAACATTGTTGACGAATTAAAAGCGGAAGGCGATTGGGCATTACTGCAAAAATACTGTGGTTTTGAATTTGATGACAATAAGCCTAAAGAAGCTGCCCGTACTAAGTACGAAAACATCATGTATCTTGAACGCCCTGGTTGTAACTTATGTATGGGTAACCAAGAAAAAGCGGAACGAGGCGATACAGTACTAGCTACCTCTACTCGTTTATTCCAAGGTCGCGTTGTAGAAGACACTGAAAGTAAAAAAGGTGAGTCACTACTAGCGTCTACGCCAGTAGTTGTTCTAGCGACCATTCTAGGCCGTTTCCCAAGCCTAGAAGAGTACAAGAAAGCAGTTGAAGGCATTAACCTAACTGATTTTGCTCCACCGCTTGAAGCACTAACCACACCCGCAGCATCAGTGCAGGCTGTTAACATTGCAGATCCTAGCTAAGCTAGACTCTTAATTTAAATAAAGCAGTTTGAAATAATGTAATTGACGCAAAGCAATTGCAATAAAGCATGAGGGTTATTGTTTTAGTTGAGTGAGGTAAAACTTGCCAGCAACTAAAATCAGTAATCCTCATTTTTTTACCCGTCATAGATAAAAAGTGCAAGCACCATTGCAGGCTATTAATGCGGCTTTAAATGGCGTGGTAACTGCTATGGTTCAGTAAAATGTCTACGCCACGATGTATATTGTAGACATATTTTATTCTTAGCTGGTTTTATACTTAGCGCGTTTTTCCCACAAAAAATTCATCTGCTCTGGATCTTTATTTAATTGCGGAATGACATATTGGCTAGTCCGTGGTGATGACTGCTCAATCGCGTTCAGTAGAGTAATCAAACTACTACCCACCGCACGAGCTAAATTGACAGGAACTGCGTTCCCAATTTGTTTATACTGATTTGTCATTGACCCTGAAAACAGCCAATTATCAGGGAATGTCTGTATTCTTGCATATTCTCTAACTGTTAAAGGTCGAGTCTCTTCGGGGTGACATCTTTCAGTTTGTTTTTGAGCTGGCGCGCAAGTTAAGGTTAAACTCGGCTCATCCATCGAAAGACGCCTTGCCATTCCTGTTTTACCTCCTCCTAAAAAATAACTTTTTTTCATATACTCTTGTTGTATATCATCAGGTAAGTCACGCCAATAGCCCCCCGGAGGCACCATGTCTAATATTTCTTTTTTTCGTGCTGGATATTTTTGGCCATCAGACAACGGAACATCACAATTAAACAACTCACCTTTTTTTAGTGCATCTCTAACGGTCATTACTCGATTATATTTCGAAGGCCAGTTGAACTTTAATTCTTCACTCAATAAATCATTTCTAACACCGACAAGGAATAGACGTTCCCTTTTTTGTGGCACTTTGAAATATATTGCCTTTAATACATTTAAATCAATGAGCGTATAACCTATTTCATTAATTTTATGTTTAATGGTTTCAAGCGTTCTGCCTTCGTCGTGATTTAATAAACCGCGTACATTTTCACCTAAAAATACCCTTGGTTTTACTTCATCAATTAATCTTGCAAATTCAAAGAATAAGGTGCCACGGGTATCACCAAATCCTTGTTTATTGCCTGCATACGAAAAAGCCTGACAAGGAAATCCGCCAGATAAAAAATCTATCTGCCCGGCAAACTCGGTTAGCGAAAGCTCAGAAATGTCACCGACTGCAACATTCCAATTAGGGCGATTAGCTTGCAATGTTTTACCTGCCGCTTTATCAAGCTCATTGAGCAGCGCAACTTCAAACCCCGCTTGTTCAAGACCTAATGCTAGCCCACCAGCACCAGCAAATAATTCAATAGAAGAATATGGTATTGTTGGTTTTATTTTTAATTCAGATTCCCACTGACTATTATTAAGCTCTTTAAAAACATCAAATTTAAGTAGATCTTCGGTGTTATAAAACGGTTCATTATTGATAAGCTCAGGGATTAATTTACCTGATTTCTCCCAGCCCTTAACGATTGCTTTGGATACACCAAGGCTATTTGATACTTCGGTCAGCGATAATTTGTTGTTCATTTTATTCTCAAACTAGAAAATCCTTCGTAATTTTTAAACGAAAGAAGGTAGATGCTTTTAACTAAATCTGATGAAAGCTCATTAAGTTCATCAAAAACTGAATTTTCAATATGGTGTGATGTATGAGAGGCGATTACATCATCAATGACTTGAGGCAGAACTTCACATAATTCTTTAAATGCAGTTGCTTTACCGGTTACTAACGCATAAAACTTGTCGATTGACATGCGTCTAATATTTTTATTTACAAAAGATTCGCCATTTAAACTGACCCGCCAAGCAATATCTTGACTGTCTTTAGCAATGGCTTCAACAAGATAGCAGGTAGCACTATCGTCTCTGATAATAGTGCTTTGCATTTTCATGTACGTTTTCTGACTTGACGATGAGTTCATTGTGTTATGTTTATTTTTCATTTCAACAAAAATTCGTCGCTCATTGTTAATAACGTCATATCCTTTTTTAGGAACTTGCCAGCCATCAAAATACTTAAATATGTTCTGGTGAAAATAGCCAATATGATTGGTGTTAGATTTATCAATCTGTCGAAGAGACTCCGATTCAATGATTTCTTGAATCGACTTCCCATAAACCTTTGCGTCAAATGTCAATTTAATAGGATCGACTAAATTTTTATTGAATTCTTTTAAATTTATTTTGAATCTGTATTTATCTATTGTTTCTTTAACATGCTGATAAATTTGTTCATTAGCAATAAATGATAATCCATAATCGTTAGCCATTACATTTCCTGTAGTAAATTCAATAAAAAACAGATTTTAACAGGTCGTTGATGTTGATAATAGATTATAGTCAATACAATGTGATAAATGCTTCGTAATGGCTTCTTTGTCGAACATTATTTCTAAAGATTATAATGTACGGAGGGGAAGTTTTAGCCTGTCATATATTTGTGTTTATATCAATGACAGTGCAATCAGTAATAACCATCACAAAAATGTCATCAAGTTGAAACATATTTGTCATATAAATGACATTTAATAGCACCCTAAATGTATCGCATATGATTATTACTCATGAAAATAGCAACCCTGTCCAAGTTATCAACTAGTGTCTTATTCCTTATCGCGTTGACTCTCGCAGCAACCCTTTGGTGGAGTTCAGAAACGCTGCATCAGCACGATTTACGCCAACAATCATATCTCACTATTAGGCAGCAATTTAGTATTGATATACAAAGAATTATTGCTAGTTACCTTAACCGTGGCGATGCAACGCAGCTAACGTTGGCCAAACAGAAATTAAAATCTATTGAATTGTCGTTAAGGAAGTTTGGGCAAGCATCAATAAATATATCGCCCTCTATTAAGCAGCTACAACATGATATTGAAAATAAATATCGAGCCGCTGGCAAGTTAGGCGGTAATGAACAGCAAGTATTAATGCATGCCGAACAAGAGATATTCGCCATTAGTTCTAGCATTGAAAATTACTTGCTTGATAATACCGCGACTCATACCAATGAGATTAAAAAATATAGCCACGCGCTCTCTCAGCTCGTTGCCTTAAGTTATAACTTGTCGTTGCAGCGCCAGAAATATTTTGATCATAAATCGGCCAAAATACTAAGCTATATCAAGCAAATTAATAACCAGCAAAAAGCATTGTTAGACCAACTACGCGGTATTGAACGCTATGGCGTTACCTTAGATATAGAACAGGAAGAAATCGAAGACCCTTTGTCAGCGCTAATTGATAGTGAGCAAGAAAACGTGATAGAAGAGCAAATGAACGAGCTTCGTGATTTGCTTAATCGTTATCCGCGAGAATTAGTTAAAACAGAGCGTAGCATTCAAACCCAGCAAGTTAATATTGAGGAATTAAATAATGCATTAGCCAATATCGACCATCAATTATTGCTATTAGGGCAGGTCATTGTTGCGCAAAAAAGCAAAGTGAAATTACAGGTTAACATCGTGCAAGCTGCTATCACCGCCATTCTATTATTGTTTGCATTATTAACTATGTGGTTTCAACGTAAAAACATTATTTTGCCATTACAGCGTCTTAATGCGAGTTTTACTCAACTCGTTGAAAGTAATCATCGACAGCCGCTAGCGCTTGGCAATAATAATAGTGAGATCGGTGAAATTGCTGCAAAATTTAATACGTTATTAGAGCGAACAGCGCAAGCTCAACAACAAAAAGAGCAGCAACTCAATACGGTGCAACATGAGTTATCTCAATTACTAACCGAGTTTGAGCAAGTGAGTTACCGCATTGCCGATGGCGTTGATGACGTCGAAAAAGCGCAAACCTTAATGTCGCAAGTCAAAGAGCTAGCGGACGATGTTGATCAAAATTCTAAGCATATTCAGCAATCGGCGTCATCAACCGTGCTTGCAATGAACGATAGCCAGCAGCGTGTGCAGCAAGTCATCGCTTCTACACAATCAGCCACTCAGGCTATCAAAAACAGTAAGCAATCCATTGAGAATTTGTTGTCATCGGTAAATAACGCAACGACCATTGTCGATGTGATTAGTACTATTTCAGACCAAACTAATTTGTTGGCCCTTAATGCGGCCATTGAAGCGGCCCGCGCTGGAGAACACGGCAGGGGATTTGCTGTTGTTGCCGATGAAGTACGTCAGTTGTCTGTAAAAACACAGCAATCGTTAGGGGATATATTAGCGATATTTAAAGAATTAAGAACATCATCTGATGAACTGGCCAAGGATATTACTAAAATGAGTGATACCACGCAGCAGCAGTTTAGCGATTCTAATTTATTGCTGACCACAACTGAGCAAGTTAGCGAGCAAACGAAATCATCACTTAACGCGGCCCAAGATGGCGTGGCAACCGCCAGTAACCAACGTGACAACATTCTTGAGTTCGATCAGTTGATGGAGCAATTAAAGCAAAGTAGTGAGCGCTCATCAAACACCAGCAAGGCCATGGTCAGCCAGCTGTCTACGCAAATAACCCGCATTGTCGACACATTTAGCCATTAGCCATTAGCTATTTTGTATAGTTTAATTTTTTGAGATGTTAGAAATTGGTATTAGGAAAAGATAAGTAAATACAGAAGATAAAGCACACTGTATTTACTTATTTAAAATGTAGGAAAAGCACGTCAAAAATGACGGCCTTGCCCTATATTGATTACCAGATTTTAACGCGATCCGCTGGCTTTAAGTACATCTTGTCGCCTTCTTTAACATCAAACGTCTTGTAGAACGCTTCGATGTTACGTGGCGTGCCAAATGCACGATATTGACCAGGTGAATGTGGGTCTGTCATTAGACGTTTACGCAGGGCTTCCTCACGATACTTACGACGCCATACTTGTGACCAACCAATAAATACACGTTGCTCACCGGTAAAGCCGTCGATGACTGTCGATTTCTTGCCATCAAGCGACAACAGATATGAGCGGAAGGCAACGGTTAAGCCGCCTAAGTCGCCAATGTTTTCGCCTAAAGTCAGATCGCCGTTGACACTAGCGTCGTCAAATGGGGCAAACTTTGCGTACTGAGCCGATAATTGCTTGCTGCGTTTTTCGAATTCTGCCTTATCGCTATCACTCCACCAGTTACGTAAGTTGCCTTCACCGTCATATTTTGCGCCTTGATCATCAAAACCATGACTAAGTTCATGACCTATTACCGCGCCAATGCCGCCGTAATTTACCGCGTCGTCGGCGTCCATATTAAAGAATGGAGGCTGTAGAATTGCTGCAGGGAAAACAATTTCGTTGCCTACAGGGTTAAAGTAAGCGTTAACCGTTTGTGGTGTCATGCCCCATTTTGTTTTATCAACGGCTTGACCGATGTCGTTGATCATTTCTTCATATTCAAAATTCACATAACCTTGGTAATTGGCAATCAGATCATCTTTATCAATAGACAGTTTTGAATAATCGCGCCATTTATCAGGGTAACCAATTTTATAGGTGAATTTAGATAGCTTATCTAGTGCCTCAATTTTAGTAGGTTCGCTCATCCATTCAAGCTCTTTAATGCTGACTTCGAATCCTTTGATCAACATTTTGATCATCGACTCCATGCGCACTTTAGCTTCTGGCTTGAAATGCTCTTTAACGTATAATTTGCCAACCATTTCGCCTAATACGCTGTCTGTCGCGTCAACTGCTTTTTTCCAACGCTGTGTTTGCTCTTCAACGCCGTTTAGGGTCTTGCTGTGGAAATCAAAATGCATGTCAACGAAGTTCTTGCTAAGTAATTCAGCGTAACTGTCAACAAGGTGGAAGCTTAAATAATCTTTCCACGCTTGCAAGGTTGTTGTTTTAAATGCCTTACCGAATCCTTTTATAAAGCTCGGTTGGCTAACAATAATTTCGCTAACGTTAAAGATGTCTGACTCACCAGCAAAAAGGCTCCAATCAAAACTCCCCATCAAGCGGTTTAATTCTACATGGCTCATTTTGTTATAACGTGCGGTTACATTACGTGATTCAACACGTGACCACTGCGCTTTCGCTAACATTTTTTCAATCGTCATGACATTGCTCGTTGCCATTGACGTATTGTCATAACCCGCTTCATTGAGTAATGATTCAATGTAGCTGCGGTATTTACTGCGAATGTCAGAGAATTTTTTATCTGTCTTTAAGTAGTAGTCGCGATCGGGCAGGGTAATGCCTGATTGATGCACGTATAATGCATTAACCGATGAGTTCTTAGCATCAGCATTGACGTAATAGCCAAATGGCGTGCTAACACCTGCTTTTTTCAATGTCGCCATCAAACGCATGATGTCGCCATGATCTTTTGCGTTAGCGATATCGTCTAATTGCTGCTGCAATGGTTTGATACCTAATGCGTTAATAGACTCAACGTCCATGTAGCTATTATAGAAATCACCAATCTTTTGTGCTTCAGAACCTGGCTGTGCATTACTTGCTGCTGCGTCTTCAATAATACGTTTTAATGATGTTTGGCTATCATCATACAATTTACTGAATGCACCATAATTAGATTTGTCCGCTGGGATTTTTGTACGATCTAACCAGTTACCGTTAACGCTCAAATATAAATCGTCTTGAAAACGAACAGAAGAATCGAAATTTTCTTGGCTGATGCCAGATGTTTTCACGGTGTTTTCTACGCTAGTCTCTGCGCCGATTTCTTGTGTTACTTTGTTATTGCTGCATGCGGCAACACCCATGGTTAGGGCGACGCTAAGCGCAATTGCTGTAATCTTCTTCATTGAAAATCCTGATAATGTTTAGTTGCAGTGCCTATGACAAAGTTTAACGACATAAATGTCCTTTGACTTATATCCTTTAACATAGGTGTATGACCGAATAATGAGGGGTTCAATGGGCTAATGCAAATGAAATTAGTCGTCTGAAATCTTTAGAAACAAATTGTAGCAATGTGTTGGTATTTCAATTGTGTCGTGATGTTATTTTTTTGGGTATACTCAGCGGATACTTATCATAGATATCGTCGTCATCATGACAAAAAAATTAGAAAAATATTCCCTAGCGATACGCGCCATTCATTGGTTTTGTACGTTGGCTCTTATATCGTTATTTGCTTCTGGCATTTGGATGATCGAACTTGACTATTATTCCGATTGGTATCAAACCGCGCCAGAATCTCATATGTTACTTGGTTTTATATTGCTGGGCGTAATGTTTGCGCGACTCGCTTTTCGAGCGATGCAGCCCAAACTACCACCACTACCAAGTTTAAAGCCTTATGAAAGATTGAGTGCTCATGCGGTGCATATAGCGTTGTACCTATTGACGTTCGTTATTCTTATTAGTGGAGTACTCATTGCTTTTGCTGGCGATGAAACGGTTAATATATTGGGGCTATTTGATTTGCCTTATGTGGCAAGTTTTTTCGAGCAACAACAAGATATTTCAGGGTTAGTGCACGAATGGGCCGCCTGGCTGGTCATTATAGTTAGTGCTGCTCATGCGCTAGCTGCCCTTAAACATCACTTTATTGATCGAGACGTTACCTTAAGACGCATGTTGTAAGGTAATTAACAGTTAGACATTTAAAATAAAAAAGGAACAAAAAATGACATTAAGAAAAACATTGTTAGCCTCTACTTTTGGTTTGTTGGCAGGATTATCATCATTAACAGCAAATGCTGCTGATTATAAATTAGATGTTAAAGGTACTCATGCTTTTATCCAGTTTAAAGTAAGCCATTTAGGTTATAGCTGGATCATTGGCGGTTTTAATAAGTTCGATGGCAAGTTAAGTTACGATAATGCTAGTGAAAGTATGAGCAAGGTAACGATTGAAATTGATACTAAAAGCATCGATTCAAACCATGCTCGACGTGACAAGCATATTCGCGGTAAAGATTTTTTAAACGTGGCTAAGTTTCCTAAGGCAACATTTGTTAGCACCAGCTACAAACCTGCAATGGATAACAAAGCAGTATTAACCGGTGATTTCACCTTGCATGGCGTGACAAAGTCAATTGATATTGCGGTGACTAAATTAGGTGAAGGTAGCGATCCTTGGGGCGGCGAACGTGTTGGTTTTGAAGGTACTACCTCAATTCTAATGAATGATTACGGCATCGCTAAGTTTGCTGGTTCAGCGTCTGGTAAAATCGAATTGTTCTTTACCTTTGAAGGCATCAAGGTTAAATAAAGAATAACTATTCAGCGTCTTGCCATTTGTCACCATTTTGTTGTCGAAAGTGCTCATTTATGCGTATAAACTCCGCGCTTT
>JABSRV010000136.1 GCA_013214905.1 Psychrobium sp.
TAGGGTCGAGGCAGAACCTTACATCTGCGATGTAAGGAAGTCTGGCGAGCAGTGCGTATTTCTTAATAAAACTGCGGTTTCAAGGATGACGGGGATAGGAGATGGTATAGTAATTGCTATCTCTAGGGCAATCGATTATCAAAGGCCTTGCTAACTTATGTCACTGGCGTTCACTACTATTAACAGCGTTCACTTTAAGATGTTCCTCATGGTCCTGCTATTAGGGCTGACTACGCAGTCGTTGGCTGCCGAAAATGATAACAAAACAACGAGCACTAATAGCACGGTTTCCACATATAAGCAGACGGAGTCGGTATGGCTAACGGATAAAAGCGGCAAGTTTTTGACATTGCAGCGGGAATATTTGTCCGCCACCCTTAATGGTGTGATTTTGCTGGTAAGTGATATCGCAACGCCGCCAAATAATCCCCACGACATTGAGCCGCTTCGACGTTCATTAAATACAGTTGGCTGGACCACCGTTTCTATTACCGCACCGCCATTTGGCAGCGATGAAGAGACGACTAAAGATAGCGCTAGCACATCAATAAACACCTTGTATGCAGCGGCGCTTGTGAAGCGCATAAAAGCGACTATAAAATCAGTAAGCAGCATCTCTGAGAATATTGTATTAGTCGTTCAAGGACGTCAGGTCGCTTATTTAACGCATGCGATTGCACAAGAGAAACTGGTTGAGTTAACCGCTGTTATTTTTATAGAAGCGTCTGTAGCCTACGCCGTAGCACAGTCAGTTAGTGATGATAAAGAACTAGAGCAACCAATTCATTTGCCAGCATTAGCACAAAGCATTAGTATATTGAAATTACCCGTATTAGACATTTACCGTGATGTAGATGCGCTTAGTAAGAAAAACATGCGCTTGCGAAAGCAATTAAGCCTTAGAAACCAGCAATTAAATTATCGGCAGATCCATCTTTATACCCGCCTTAATAGCGGTTATTTATTTGAATCTATTTATGGCTGGTTGCGATCAATTGGGCTAAATTAAGCTCATAAAAAAACCGCGTCATTGAAATCAATGACGCGGCTTCTATTAGGCGATTGCTTTAGCCCTGCGAGCGAGCTTGTAACATGAGCTGTCTAATGTCTCTTACCGCTTGATCAAGGCCGACAATTGACGCCCTTGCGATAATTGAATGGCCAATGTTTAACTCATATATTTCTGGAATGGCCGCAATAGGGGCCACATTATGATAATGCAATCCATGACCAGCGTTAACCACTAAGCCGCGTCCATGTGCGTAGGTTGCCATTTCGCTTATGCGAGTTAGTTCTTTGGCTTGCTCAACATCATTGCTGGCATCGGCATAACAACCAGTATGCAATTCTATGTAAGGTGCGCCAACTGTAACCGCTGCATCAATTTGTGCTTTATCGGCATCAATAAATAGTGAGACCTTAATGCCGGCGCCTTTAAGCTGAGACACGGCTTCAAGCATCGTATCGAGCTGCCCTGCCACGTCAAGTCCACCTTCGGTGGTTAACTCTTCGCGCTTTTCAGGCACCAAACAAACGTATTCAGGTTTAACTTCACAGGCAATGTTTAGCATTTCATCGGTGACTGCAATTTCCAAATTCATGCGAGTTTGCAATGTTTTAGCCAAGGTGTAAACGTCACGATCTTGAATGTGGCGACGATCTTCACGCAAATGAATCGTAATGCCATCAGCTCCTGCTAATTCAGCAACCGCGGCAGCATGTACAGGATCTGGATAACTTGTGCCACGTGCCTGACGCAACGTAGCGATGTGATCAATGTTGACCCCTAAGAAGATTGGATTCATGTTACTTTCCTTTGTCCATTTGGTTGTTTTTTTCTAGCGAATAGCGCCCTGCTGTGCAACGGTTTATTGCCCAACAATGGCGCTAACGCTTGTCTTGTAAGTTGTTTTGCTTGCTGTTTGGTCATCTTGTCACAATAATCACGATTTGCAATATTAATCAGGCTTTGTCCTAAATATGCTCCATTAACCTGAGCCATGAACCCTTGGTCCACTAATAAACAATACTCACAACTCGGCTCAATGTCTTGACCGTCAATGTCTTGCAGGAATGAAAAGCCATGCCCTAGTTCATTAATCAACGTAAGCTCAAATTGACGCAGACTTTGTTCAATGTCTAGTTCTTTAGATAAGGCGATTAAGGTCGCATGATAAGCGCTATAGATTTGCGGTTGAGGTTGCTCTTTAGTGAGCAAACGTATGATGAGTTCATTAAGGTAGAAACCACTAAACAGAAATGTTTTATTTAACGGTAATGGCAAGGTCGGAGAATCAATTCGGACTAAGGTTTTTAAATCACCTTGGCCGCGCCAATTGACTAACAATGGGCGAAACTGCTGCAAGATGCTTTTGTTGATATTATTTTTACGTTTAACACCTTTAGCCACGGCCGTTATACGACCATGACTTTCGGTAATTAATTCAACAATTAAACTGCTTTCACTAAACGGGCGAGAATGCACCAAATAGGCGGCACATAACGGCGATATTTCATTGTTTTGTCGCACATTAATAGCCTCGATAGCCCGAGTTAATAGTCGCCGTAACCTAGGCTTTGCAAGGCACGTTCGTCATCAGCCCAACCAGACTTAACCTTAACCCAAAGTTCAAGGAAGACTTTGTTATCAAACATTTCTTCCATGTCTATGCGCGCTTCACGACCAATCCGCTTTAGCTTCTCGCCTTTCTTACCAATGATCATGCGTTTTTGGCCTTCACGCTCAACCAATATAAGCGCACTTACATGGAATACACCATTTGGCTGCATGGTAAAGGCTTCAATTTCAACGGTTACCGCGTAAGGTATTTCATCACCGGTGAAACGCATCAATTTTTCACGAACTATTTCCGAGGCCATAAAACGCTGTGAGCGATCGGTAATATAATCTTCAGGGAAATGATGTTGCCCTAATGGCAGCTCTTTACGCGCCAATGAAATAAGCTTATCAACACCATCACCATTTCTTGCAGAAATAGGAATAATCTGCTCAAAATCATATTGAGTCGCTAACCATTGTAAATGTGGTAATAATTCAGACCGTATTTGCACGTTGTCTTCTTTATTCACTACACAGATTACTGGCGTATCATGACAAGATTTACGCAGTTTATTAACGATCATTTCATCGTCGCCGGTCCACTGCGTGCCTTCTACCAAGAAAAATACCATTTCAACATTACCAATTGAACTGGCGGCTGCTCGGTTCATTAGCTTGTTAATAGCGCGTTTTTCTTCACTGTGTAGCCCTGGCGTATCAACGTAAATAGTTTGATAATCACCGTCGGTATCTATACCCATCACACGGTGGCGAGTAGTTTGTGGTTTACGCGACGTGATGCTGATTTTTTGCCCTAAAATTTTATTAAGTAACGTAGATTTACCAACGTTAGGACGACCAATGATTGCAACAAAGCCACAACGGCTGTTTTCATTATTTTGCAGTTCCATGAATTACCTCCAGTGCTTTTTGAGCGGCGTCTTGTTCTGCTTTACGTCTTGATGTACCAACGCCAACAGCCTTTTCATCATAACCTTCGACACTGCACGACATAGTGAAGCGTTGATTGTGGGCTAGGCCGGTAACTTCCAGCACTTCATAATCAGGCAACGGTAAACGACGTCCTTGCAACCATTCCTGTAACTGTGTTTTTGGATCTTTTTGACTAACACCAGGTTCAATATCGGCTAAACGAGCCTTGTACCACGTTAATACCAATTCTTTACAGCGTGCCATGCCGCGGTCTAAGTAGACAGCAGCGATAATTGCTTCAACCGTATCGGCTAAAATTGATTCGCGGCGAAAGCCACCGCTTTTTAGCTCACCGGGCCCAAGGCGTAAATAATCACCTAAGGAAAAAGTACGTGCAATTTCTGCCAACGTTTGGCCACGAACTAAGGTTGCTCGCATACGGCTTAAATCACCCTCAGATACCGCTGGGAATTGATTATATAAGGCTTCTGCGATAAACATGCCTAACAGTGAATCACCAAGAAACTCCAATCGCTCGTTATGTGAACCGCCAACGCTGCGATGCGTTAATGCTTGCAGCAAATGCTCTCGATTATCGAAAGTGTATTCTATTTTTCGTTCGAGTTTATCGTACGGAATTTGTCTCATTTTTTTTGTCCGAATTTACTTTTTACTACTAATACTAATATTTTTATTGACCGATTGGGCCAAGTCGTTCCGTTCTTATTCCTGATGGTACCCACGTTGGGATCCAATCACTTGGCGCGCGTTCAAACTCGAAACTAGTCCAAATAAATACGGCCTTGCCAACTAAGTTGCGTTCTGGTACAAATCCCCAGAAGCGACTGTCTAAACTGTTATCACGATTATCACCCATCATGAAATAATGACCTTGTGGCACCAGCCATTCTCCACGAGGCGCGTTAGGGTATCTAGATTGACCGGACGCCGCTGGGTTAAACAATATTTCATGGTTTATACCCAACAAGTCTTCATTGGCTTGTGATAATGGATAACCGTCGTCAACAAAATCACCGCTCGAGATAATATCAATGGTCACTTGCACAAATTTGTCACACGCTACGCTATTGTCAGCGACACAAGCGGGTTTAATCGACAAGCGTTTATTGCGATAGCGAATGGTATCACCAGGTAAACCGATAACACGCTTAATATAGTCAAGTGTTGGCTCTGGCGGGTATTTAAATACCACAACATCACCACGCTCAGGTAGGCCGACTTCAATGATTTTGTCGCGCAATACCGGCAATTTAACGCCATAAGCAAACTTTTCCACCAGAATAAAATCACCCACTAACAAGGTAGATCTCATTGAACCCGATGGGATTTGAAAGGGTTCGTAAAAGAACGAACGCAAAATCAATACAAAGGCGATAACCGGAAAAATACCGCGACAATTCTCAACTAATGCCGACTCTTGCAATACTGCATTTCTTGCCTCTTCTTCAATCACGTCGGGTAAACCGGCAACGACTAAACGTCTCTTAGGCAAAAAGACCATGCGATCAACGCCCCAAACTAGCCCTGTCACCAAGGTTGCTATAACCAGAATTAATTCAAAATAAGCGGCCATTATTTAGTCCCCAACTTTTAATACGGCTAAGAAGGCTTCTTGTGGGACATCAACGTTACCCAACGACTTCATGCGTTTCTTACCGGCTTTTTGCTTTTGCAATAGTTTCTTCTTACGACTGATATCACCGCCGTAACATTTCGCGGTGACGTCTTTACGCAAGGCTTTGATGTTAGTACGCGCGATAATCTGACCGCCAATCGCTGACTGAATCGCGATATCAAACATCTGACGAGGAATTAATTCTTTCATTTTCTCTACCACAGCACGACCACGACGCTGGGCGATTTCACGATGACAAATCATCGCTAGGGCGTCAACGCGCTCACCATTGATAAGCATATCAACGCGTACCATGTCCGATACTTGGAAATGTTTAAAGTTGTAATCAAGCGACGCGTATCCACGAGAAGTCGACTTTAGGCGATCAAAGAAGTCTAATACTACTTCCGCCATCGGCAATTCATAAGTCACAGCCACTTGCTTGCCGTGATAAACCAAACTCGTTTGCACGCCACGCTTTTGGATACATAAGGTAATTACCGAACCCAAATATTCTTGTGGTACTAATATATTCGCTTCAACAATAGGCTCACGAATCTCTTCAATGTTTTGTACCGGCGGCAATTCAGACGGGTTATCAACTTTTACGATCTCACCAGTATTGGTTAATACTTCATAACTTACTGTTGGCGCCGTGGTAATCAAATCAAGATTGTATTCGCGCTCTAAACGCTCTTGAATAATTTCCATGTGCAACATGCCAAGGAAACCAATACGGAAACCAAATCCTAATGCGGTAGATGATTCAGGCTCAAACTGCAATGACGCATCGTTCAGGCTTAACTTATTTAGCGCATCACGGAAGTTTTCGTAGTCGTCAGAGCTAATTGGGAACAAACCCGCGTAAACCTGTGGTTTAACACGCTTAAAACCAGGCAATGGCTCGGTGGCAGAATTACGGGCCAAGGTAAGCGTATCGCCCACTGGTGCACCGTGAATTTCTTTAATGCCAGCAATGATATAACCTACTTCACCCGCTTTTAATATGCCAGTTTCGTGTTGCTTCGGTGTAAATACACCGACTTTATCCACTTGATGAATATCACCGGTCGACATCACTTTCATTTTATCGCCGACTTTTACTTGGCCGTGTTTGATACGAACCAAGCTAACCACGCCTTGATAGTTATCAAACCATGAATCAATAATTAGTGCTTGCAGCGGCCCGTCAACATCACCTTCTGGCGGTGGCATTTTAAGCACTATTTCTTCTAAAACATCTTCAATACCAAATCCGGTCTTGGCGCTACAACGCACGGCTTCGATAGCGTCGATGCCGACAAGATCTTCTATCTCTTCAGAGGCAGCTTCAGGATCCGCCGAAGGTAAATCAATTTTATTAAGCACCGGAACAACTTCCAAGTCCATGTCCAGCGCGGTATAACAGTTAGCCAACGTTTGTGCTTCTACGCCTTGTGCCGCATCAACGACCAATAGCGCACCTTCACAAGCGGCTAATGAACGAGATACTTCATAGGTAAAATCAACGTGCCCAGGAGTATCGATAAAGTTTAACTGGTAAGTTTCACCGTTACGGGCAGTATAGTCTAAGCTAACGCTTTGCGATTTAATGGTAATACCACGCTCTCGTTCTATATCCATAGAATCAAGAACTTGCGCTTCCATTTCACGGTCTGACAAACCGCCACACACTTGAATAATACGATCTGACAGTGTTGATTTACCATGATCGATATGGGCAATAATAGAGAAATTTCGTATGTTCTTCATTTTAAAAATAGCCAACCTAAAAATAATAATGCCAACTCATTGATTAACACCGCTGTGCTTAACAAGATTAATCAGCTGGTATTATACCCATAATCAATGAAGATGCTGGATTTGTAAGGCTCTAAAAAACAATCTACTGCGTTGCGCTCAATCCCAATAGCCAGCTATTGGTCAATCGCGCGCCTTGTATATCGAATTTTATATCATTTACAAATTCCCGCATTTCCAATGGTCACGGGTATAAACTAACTAATATTGTTATTGATGCAACTCGGGGCTTTGTTAAAGCAATAATCAATGAAGATGGCAATAGAGACAATAATTGCGGCAATTCTACCGCAAATACGCAGCAGTGCCAAAGGGTATCGGCATAAGCTTGAAAAAGCTCACACCCTAAGAGAATAAATAATGAGGTTTGTTAATTTTTAAGACTAACGAGTGGATCAAAATGGCCGGAAACGATTTCAATGTGTGGTTGTTTGGTGCTATCGCGTTGTACTAAGAAGCGCCCAATCAGAAATGCAAAATAACCGCCTGCGACTGCGCTAACAACCGCTAACCACGCTTGCATTTTCAATACGTCAACCAATAACCATTGCGTCAACACACCAACCGACAATAAACCCGCTAGCGGTAATAAATAGGTAATCGCCGCCAGGAATAAAACGCTAGATTCTACCGTGGCAATCGTTACCCACTGCCCCGTATTTAATATTAACTGGGTATCAATACGTAACCGTTGTGTTTTCCCGCTAAAGGCCTTGGCTACAGTGCCGACACTGCAACTGTCTTGACTAGAGCAACCGCTGCAGCTTGATTGAATTTCAATTTCAACCTCAACTTGTTGAGCAAAAACTTGGGTAACTAAAGCACGCTGCTCTAACATCACTAATATCCGGCTTATTTAGGTTCAATAGCGTGAGCTATCTTTTGCGCCGTAGTGTAAGGAATACGGCCAACTACAGTCATTTCAACATTGCCACGACGAAAGTTAGCAATGGCAATACCATTTCGTGTCTTAACCTGCTCCGGTAAAGCTATTTCCCCTGCTTTTGCAACATAAACAGACACTTGACTCAGTCCATCACTAAGTAGCAGATAATCAACTGGCTGTGACGTATGAATTAGGCGATGGCTATCAACCGCTTGCACCGTAAAACCAGCAGGCAGCCAATTAAACTTCCATCGACTTGAAGCCGATGCAGCACTAACGCTAAGCGCTGGCTGCTCTTTACTTTTTAGATGCACCAATTTTTCACTAGGCTTGTCGCTCAGTTGCAGTTCAACCGCTTGGATTTGTTCGATTAAATTATTATTTAGATCGTACATATCATAACGTAATAACAACGAGGTTTGTAGGTCAAGCCACAGAATATAGTTAAAGCGATTTTTGTCCTTTGATTTTAATCGAACGAGTTGTGCAATACGCCCAGCAACCCGTCCTTTACCTGCTAACGTAAACGAATAATTAGCGCTAATCTGCTCGGTTTTATCGACAAAAATGGCCAACGATGGCCCAACAATTTTATTGGATTTAACACTATAAGGTTTAGTTGGTGCATCGGCGTAAGTGACCACATCGTTGATGCGATAACTATGATGCATAGGTCCACTTAAAGACGCGATGTACAGAACTTGTTGCTCATCTACGATGCCATGCTCAAACACATAGCTTTTGACATGATCACGCTCTAAATGGATTATCGGCATACGATAGTTGAGTTGATGATGAGACTCGCTCATCGTTTGCAACCATTGCTCCGCCGTTTTATCTTGCGCATGCGCCGATGGCGCAAACACAGACATTAATATACAGCTAACAAAAAAACGCTTTAACAATGTATCACCCTTACTTATTATTAACTGCTTTTGCTGGCGACTTTAATCGTTGCTGCAAAATATGATCTTTTACATAAGCATTCAAACGGCGCTGTTGTTGCATGCGCTGACTTTGCTCAATTTTCTGTTGCAGTTCATTAGAACTCGGTGCTTGCAAACTTACCGGAGAAGCGAAGCCGCCCGTTGGAATTGTTTGCAATACAGGGAAAGGTTTAGCTTGTTGATCACTACCCCCTATTTGCTGCACGCCTAATACTAATACAGCAGCTACCGATGCGGCGATACCATATTGTCCCATTTTACCAAAAAACGGGATAACCTCAGCAGATTTAGGTTTACTTTGACCCTGCTCTTGCTTTGGTTTAGATCTTTTCGCCGTTGGCGCAATGATCGTTGGCTCTAACGCTATAGCCGCCGACACTTTATCAGCGAAATTA
>JABSRV010000137.1 GCA_013214905.1 Psychrobium sp.
AATGCGACGTTACATAACCAAGACGAAATAGCGCGCTTGGGTGTGATGATTGGCGATAAAGTGATTATTCGCCGTGCTGGTGACGTGATCCCGCAAATTGTCTCGGCTATTGTGGCAAAACGTGGCGAAGGTGCGTTAACACCGATAGTGTTTCCCACGACCTGTCCGGTATGTGATTCACCTATTGAACGCATTGCAGGCGAAGCCATTGCGCGTTGCAGCGGCGGACTTTTTTGCGGCGCGCAGCGCAAAGAAGCCATTAAACACTTTTCATCACGCAAGGCATTAGATATTGACGGCTTGGGCGACAAACTTGTTGAGCAATTGGTTGATGAAGGATTGGTGAAAACACCCGCCGATGTATTTTCATTGAACAAAGATGAGCTGTTGACCTTAGATCGCATGGGCGACAAAAAAGCCGACAAATTATTAAAATCTGTCGAAACGGCTAAAAGCACCACTTTTGCTAAATTTCTATTTTGCATTGGCATTCGAGAAGTGGGGGAGGCGACAGCGAGCAGCTTAGCGAATTATTTTAAAGTACTTAGCAAAATAGAAAGTGCCTCAATTGAACGTCTGCAAAAAGTGGATGATGTTGGTGAGATTGTTGCCAAAAATATTTATTATTTTTTCCGTCAAGAACATAACCAACAAGTCGTTGCCGCCTTGCTTGATGCGGGACTCCATTGGCCAGCTATTGAAGAGAAATCTGTAGCAGATCAGCCTTTATTAGGCCAAATATGGGTTATTACTGGCACGTTAACCACCATGGGACGAGACGACGCCAAAGCAAAAATAGTCGCTTTAGGTGCCAAGGTATCGGGCAGCGTATCGGCAAAAACGACAACGCTGGTTGCCGGTGAAAAGGCAGGGTCTAAATTGGCGAAAGCACAAGCGCTGAGCGTTAATGTGCTTGACGAGCAGGGCTTGATTGACCTGCTGCTTAGTTTGTAACGTGCGTTACAATCCGTTTCTAGATTATGATAAATACGGCTGCATAAAATTACCGTGGACGTTGTATTTATTGTTAGCATTTTTATGTCGCAGTTACGTGATGTGGTTAATGTCGGTTGCCAATCGCAAAGATAGCGCGATATTGCTCAACTTATTCTATCCCAGTCGCAGTGATTTCAGTCATGCATTGCTATTTGCTTTACCTGCATTGTTGTGCGCTGCGGTGATATTTTTACGCCGAGCCGGCATGCCGAAGGTAATAGTGGCCAGCTGGCATATGATTAGAGGTTTACTGGGCTTAGCGGCGATTGTTCAAATAGCCGATGTCTATATGGCGGGGAAAATCACTCGCTATCATGTTGAGCATTTCAGCAGCTATTACACCACGTTTATTGAGTTAGCCATGTTATTGGTTGTGATTAGCTATTGCATGTTTAATCAACGCTTTAAAGACGTTAGTGCGCAATATCCACAGCCACTAAAAGAAGAGAGCGATAAACAGTAATGTTAATGCAATGAATAAATTTGGCGTAATCAGGTTATGTTCAATGATCTCAATGCTCATTATTCTATTTTCAATGGGCATTATCTCTATGTTTATTGTAGAACATTATAATAAGCCGAAGGTGAGTACAGCGAAAACGATTGAAGAGGCTTTACACTTAATTGCCGAAGGAAAGTTGAGTATTGCGCCGTTGAAAGTAGTATACGACGATTTACATGGTTTTCACGGAGGTTTAACCCTTTCTATTTTTGGCGATGGCTCTACATCACAGAAATCTAGATATACGGAAATATCACCATCTATTAAAAGAATATCTGAACGTAAATAATTCATTTAGTTGAATTATTAATAAAAGAAAAAGCTTGGCGACAGATCACTCCTGAACGCCTTGCTGTGGTAGATGAATCAACAGCAAGGCTAATCATTACGTATGGCTCCCACAAAAAAACTATATGGGAGTGGTACAACGATATGAAATACAATAATAGAATGATCAGGATTAAAAAATATATAGTGAATATTTCGACTACAGAGGATCTATATCATGAAATTCAACTGTAGTTGTAAATAAACCCACAAGCTCCGTCGTTTGTAGATAACTTATGATTGTTAAGTGATAAAATTATAACGCGTGCGTCAGTGTTGCTGTTTGATAAAGCAAATGTGCAGCATGCCCATCCTTAGGCGTCGGAAAATGATTCATGGCTCTATCGACAGTTATCTATCACTTTAGCGATATTGCCTGCGTTTGGCACTTTTAAACGGCCAATTTCGTTGAGTATTTTATCTTGAATATTTAAGGGGAAGTGCTGGTTTTCTAGAAAAATATGACAAGAAAATTCATCTTGGCTGCAGTTTAAATCAGCAAGAACTTGCGCTTGGGTTTCAATGACTTGGTTCATAATAACTCCTAGCCCACTTGGCTAATACATTATGTGGGTATGTTTAACAGTAATTTACATTAGCGTTAAACATTCCCCCAGAATACTCGATTATGGCCATGTTGGTTAGAATGTTCTGATCCTTGAAAACGCTCTTCATGCGTTATAGTTATAAGCTATTTATTTTACTTTTTAAATCATAGCCTTCTTGCGTCACAATCGTTTCCAAATTAATCACTCGTGTCTCTAATGCTTGTACTTGATTGTTTAATTTCTCGTTGATACTAACTAACTTAGCGATATCAGCGGAATTATCAGCGGGTTTATTCTTTTTTAAATCAAAAATTTTCTTTAACACTTCACCCAACACACAAATGGCAACAATAAAGACGATCATGGTAAATACATTCATAAATTACTCCTTGGTTTAATACTTTGTAAACAATCACTGAACATTAACTAACACAAATCATGCCACGTATTATCTTATTGTTAAATAACAATAAATATATATCTGTTGTTGTCGGCAGTGTTTAATTCATTATTTATTGGCGAATTTACTCAATGGTTGCTGCAAAATCTTATTGTAGATAATATCATTATTTAACGTCATGGGCTCGATACAAACTCACCGTAGATATTGAATGTTTAAAGCTGCCTTCTGTTTGCTTGGTTGAATAAGACAAATAGACTAGCGTATCGTTTTCTTTGTCGTAAATTCGGCGCACTTTGAGCGTTTTAAATAAAATACTTAACGACTCGGTAAAGACAACTTCACCGCCCTTTGATTTATCAATGGTGGCCAATTGCGCTATGCTGATTGGGCCAGTTTGGCGGCACGCGATGGAAGAGTTGGAGGGATCAGATAAGTCAAAATTAGCTTCGACATGACTAATATGACAGGTCACGCCAGGCAATTTAGGATCTTTTTTTGCATCAATAAATATATCTGATGTGGTGAATAATCCAAGACTTACCTTTCCTACATCGTCAGAACAAGCGATGAAGCATAAAGAGGAGACCAATATTAAGGCAATTTTCGTTGTTATTTTTTTCATTATACTCTCAACTGATAGCGCTAATTTAGGCAGCGCGTTAGACGTTTTTTATTAGCGTCTTGTATGAAATGTCACAAAACGATGAAATTAACGACTGATACTATCAAAACATTGGCAATGTATCATCTGCGTTACAAGCAAAAGACGATTTTATCAAAGTTATGGTTGACGTTTTGGTCAGCTTTGGTTAATTTAAACGGATGTTTTATTTTGCCAATATTTGTTGGCTTTTTTTTGCTGGTAAAGGATAACTTTTATGAAAATTCTTGTGCCGATTAAACGCGTCGTTGATTACAACGTTAAAGTGCGTGTTAAATCTGATAACACTGACGTAGATCTTAGTAATCTAAAAATGTCGATTAATCCATTTTGTGAGATTGCTGTTGAAGAAGCAGTACGACTTAAAGAAGCTGGCATTGCTAGTGAAGTGATCGTAGTTTCTATTGGTGAGAAAGCTTGCCAAGAACAAATTCGTACAGCATTGGCACTAGGTGCTGATCGCGGTATTCAAATTGAGACTAGCGAAAAAGTTCAACCGCTTACTGTGGCTAAATTACTGCATAAAGTCGTAGAGCAAGAACAACCGCAAATCGTTCTTTTAGGCAAGCAAACTATTGACGGTGATAATAACCAAACCGGTCAAATGTTAGCGGCGCTAGCGGGTATGCCACAAGGTACATTCGCGTCTGAAGTGAAAGTTGACGGTGATAAAGTACATGTTACGCGTGAAGTTGATGGCGGTTTAGTTACAGTTGCCTTGTCTTTACCTGCGGTAGTAACCACCGATTTACGTTTGAACGAGCCACGTTATGCGTCGCTGCCAAACATCATGAAAGCTAAGCGTAAGCCAATCGTTGTCACCACACCTGAAGAATTAGGTGTTGACGTTAGTTCAAACATCGAAGTCTTAAAAGTAGAAAGCCCTGCTTCACGTAGTGCCGGAATCATGGTTGCTTCTGTTGATGAGTTGATCGATAAACTACGTAATGAAGCGAAGGTAATTTAATGAATATTTTAGTTATTGCAGAACATGATAATGTTTCTCTAAAAGCCGATACCCATAAAGTTGTTGCTGCGGCAACGGCTATTGGCGGCGATATCACAGTATTAGTTGCCGGTTTAAACGTTGGCGATGTGGCACAACATGCCGCAAAATTAACTGGTGTTACTAAGGTTTTAGTCGCTGACAATGCGTGTTACGAGCATCATCTAGCTGAAAACTTGGGTTTATTAGTTGCTGACCTTGGTAAAGACTATTCTCATATTTTAGCGTCTGCGTCGACTACCGGTAAAAACTTCTTGCCACGTACTGCGGCATTACTAGATGTTGGTCAAATCTCTGACATTATCAGTGTTATTGCTAGTGATACATTCACTCGTCCATTCTACGCCGGCAACGCGATTGCTACTGTGAAGAGCAAGGATAGTGTTAAAGTTATCACCGTTCGTACATCAGCGTTTGATAACGTTGAAGAAACAGCAACTGCTGACGTTGTTGCTATCGACAACGCGCATGACGCAGGTATCTCAAGCTACGTAAGCAGCGAACTGACTAAGTCAGAACGTCCAGAGCTAGGCAGCGCACGCATCATCATTTCTGGTGGTCGTGGCATGCAAAACGGCGACAACTTCAAGATGTTAGAAGAAGTTGCTGACAAGCTAGGTGCTGGCGTTGGCGCATCACGTGCCGCAGTTGATGCTGGTTTTGTTTCAAATGATATGCAAGTGGGTCAAACGGGTAAAATCGTTGCACCTGAACTGTACATTGCGGTTGGTATTTCCGGCGCAATTCAGCATCTTGCGGGCATGAAAGATTCTAAAGTTATTGTTGCTATTAACAAAGATCCTGAAGCGCCAATCTTCCAAATCGCCGATTACGGCTTGGAAGCTGATTTGTTTGACGCGATCCCAGAGCTTAGTTCAAAGCTTTAAGTACTCGTTAACACCGTATAAATGCCGTGCTCTTTAGTGAGCGCGGCATTTTTTTGTCTAAAATTTGACGAGGGTTTACCAAGGATTTCTGGTGATTTTTCTGTGTTTACGGGGTAAACTGCGCCTTTATATTGCATCCTTCGAGTTTTATTGTGGCACAACTTTATTTTTATTATTCGGCAATGAATGCCGGAAAATCGACCTCCCTTCTCCAATCAGCTTATAACTATAAAGAGCGCGGCATGGAATCGGTCATTTTTACAGCGTCTATCGATAATCGTTTTGGCGAAGGTAAAGTCACCTCCCGTATTGGTCTGAGTCAGCCCGCAGATATTTTTTCAAATGAATGTGATTTATTTGCAAAGATGCAGCAAAAGTTAGTTAATGGACCCGTGCATTGCATATTGATCGATGAATGTCAGTTTTTGACCAAAGCGCAAGTGAAGCAGCTTTGCCATGTTGTCGACAGTTTAAAGATCCCTGTGTTGTGTTATGGCCTGCGCACCGACTTTATGGGCGAACCTTTTGAGGGTAGCCTGTATTTGATGAGCTGGGCTGACAAGATGATTGAGCTAAAAACTATTTGTCATTGTGGCCGCAAGGCGACGATGGTAGTGCGTACAGATCAAGATGGCAACGCATTAAATAGCGGTTCTCAAGTAGAGATTGGAGGCAATGAGCGTTACGTCTCTATGTGTCGTCAGCACTTTTCACAATTGGTTTGGTCATAGCAAAACGCCCTTTGTGCCGTGCTTATTAAAGCACTGTTTTAAGGTGAAGTTTCAAGGTGATGTGCTTTGATGCTGGCGTTTAAACTGGGCTATATCATCAAGTCTAATGCCTACCGACAGCGTTTCATCTTCATTATGTGCTATGCCGTGGCAACTCAAGATGAGTCGGTCGACTGTGTCGTTTAGAAATTTATCGTCAATAAAATCGATCAGTTGCGCCTTGGCAGTCAAGGCTATTTGACTGGCTAGCGCGTCGCGTCGATTAAACTGGCTATCTTTATTGGCAATACAGAGCCAGAATCGCTGCGCCGATGCATATTGTGAGGTGTCAGGCGCCGTTACTTGGCTAAGTAATCCGTTCACGCTATGGGACCATTGTTCGGCTGACATTTCCTGCAATTGTTGTCGCAAGTCTCGGATAACCTGCTCAATGGCTAATAATAACGCCGCTGGCGCTGCTACCGGCGATTGAATATATAAAATAAGCCCAGGGTAGCGATTAATCGGCATATAAGAGGTGCCGCACAGATAGCCTAATTGTTGCTTGGTGCGAAGTTCGCTAAAAAGCAACGGACCGATGCATTGATTGAATAGGCTATATAAGGCTGCCGTTTGAGGATCTGTATTATTGCCTTGAAAATATACAATTAACGCCGAATCATCGTGCAGGCTTCCAATGGGGCGATGCCGAGACTGTTGTTTATGTAACAGGGTCAATTGCCGCGGTACTTCGTCACAAGGCGTTGCAACGGATGAAATTTGCCGATGAATACTCTGGGCAAATAACGCCACTTCATCGATTTCCCAATCCCCTTGTACGTAGCTTTCTAAATGCACTCGCGAAAATACTGCAGAAATAAATAGCTGTAGTTGCTTCAAATCAATTTTATCAAGCGCGTCAGCCATTGATTCATAGTCGTGTTGCGCTGCTTGCAGGGTAGTGCTTAGCGCTTTGAATAATCGGTTAATGGGTTTAGCTTGTTGGTTATTACGCCAACTTTTCCCAAGCTGATTTTTGATTTCATCAAAACGTGCATTAGAAAAATTCCGTTCGCTAATTTTCGCAATGAGCATTTCAAAGAATAAAAATAATTTAGGCGTGTAACCGCTCACATGCATTGTCACACCGGCTTGATGCGGGTAAATGTCATAATACATGCCCGCCACTTCGGCGGGGTAGGTAAGCTGTGCCAACGAGTCATGCAACATTTCCACGTACAAACGACACAATGCGGCGCTATGTACAGTGCCGTCGATACTTGGACTATCGATAGTGGTATAAATATGCCCTTTAGGCAAAGTGAATTTGGTCTCAGTGAGATGCCAAAGGCGCATGCCTTTTTCGTCAATAATCAGTTGTGGTAATGATGGTGCATGTTGTGACGGACGATAAGCAAGGCGCTCAACAACAAAAGGATTGGCGGGCGGCAATGACAAAAGATGTTGATGTTCACTAACGAGCCATTGTTGTCGCTGTTTATCAGAGGTCTGGCGTACTCGATATGGCGTACCATACCATTTGGCCTTTTTATCGTTAGGTTGCCCCAAGCTAACCGTGGTTAGGCGCATATTATTTGCGGCAATCAAGTCGAGGCAATTTTTAATGCTTTGCGGTTCAAAACTGTCGAGGGCATAATCGCCATAAACAATGTCTTGTACCTGATAGTGAAACATATTGATCACCAGATGACTGGCCAATTCTATTGCCGATGAGTTTTCCTGAAAGTCAAACGCCGCTTTGACAATGCTGTGCTTTTCGGTGTAACGCCAAGCGTCGATACCTTGTTGTTTAATCAGCGAAATTTGACTAAATATGAGCGCAATAATTTTATCTTTTTGCAACAAACCAAGGTCTGTTAGTGATACAGAAATAGAAAATTCACAATAATTGTAACCATGAAGACCTTTGCCCGCAGATAAACCGTTAGCGAGTCCTAGCTCTTTTAAAACCGATAGTAAGCTGCCGTCGCCTTCATTACCGATCAAATAACCAATATAGGAAAGCGGCTTAGCGTGATAATTAATGTCGTCTAGTGACATCGGAAAGCTTAAACTCAATTTTTTAATGTCTCGATTTGGCACTAAATCGATAGAAATGTTGACTCGTTCTTGATGCTGTAGTGGTACTTGTGGATAGCTATTTTTCAACTGTCGACACTCAATGGCGCTAAAATAAGTAGTGGCCAATGCCGCCATATCCTCAAGTGGTTGGCAGCTCACCAAGACCAATTTCATTTTTGAGGCGCAATAATGCTGCTGATAAAAATCGAGCAACAGGGTTTCTAACGATGGATCGTCGCCGGTAAGGGTATTTTTGTTGCCCACTGAGAATTGACTAAACGGATGTTGTTGATTGATACATTCTTTAATTACTGCTAAGAACCGGCGGTTTTCATCTTTTAGTTTTAATTGAAATTCAGAGTCTACCGCCGATATTTCCTTGCTTATCCATTGACCGTCAAGCAGTGGGGCTAAGAAAAAATCACTAAAACGATCTAAAGATTGCTGATAAAAGACATTGTCTATGGCAAAAAAGAAATTGGTAAATTCACTGCCTGTCCAAGCATTATGGCTACCGCCATGTTGACGAATAAACTCATGATATTCGTTGGCGTCACTATATCGTTGGGTGCCCATAAACATCATGTGTTCTAATAAGTGGGCAAGTCCCTCGTGAGCAACCGGATCGTCAAAATGCCCGACATTTACAGCCAAGGCAGCTGACGATTTTTTAGTGCTAGGATCGCAAATTAACAACACCTCAAGTTGATTGTCTAATACAAGATGTTGGTATGATTTTTTATCGTTGCTTGAAATGATCAATATTGGCCCCCGATGCGATTTATTTAATTATTAACGAAAAGAAAACAAAAACCAATACGCTAGGCTGTTGTTTGACGCATTAACTGCCAATTTATCTATTTATATCATTTAATAAGTGAATAATTGCAAACTCAAGGTATTATTTGTTTTGTATATACCCAAAATCATTGGAATTGCAGTGCAGGTTTTCAGTGCCAGACAAAACCTGAGTACCTACATCACTGCTTTAGCTGACTTCCTTATGCCACTGGCATAAGGGTTCTGCTTTCGC
>JABSRV010000138.1 GCA_013214905.1 Psychrobium sp.
GTTAATATCACCACGTTGCCATATTTGCTGGCGTAAATTCTTCACTAACGCCACATCAGTTGCAAATTGCTCGCTCAATATATCACTAGCACCTGCTAGTACATTAGCGACGCTATCATAGTGCGATGTTCTTTTGACAAATGCCTTGGCTTGGCGTTGTGGTAATTGGTTGGGCTGAGTTAGCAATAGCTGCGCTAGAGGCGCTAAACCTGCTTCTATGGCTAACTGGCCTTTGCTTTGGCGTTTGCTTTTAAAGGGTTTATACAGCTCCTCTAATTCACTCTTGCTATCGCACTGTTCAATAGCGTGTTTAATAGCATGACTTAGCTTACCTAATTCATCAATGCTACGTGAAATGGTGTCTTTTCGTGCGTTCAATTCTCGTAAGTAGCTCAGTCGCTTGTGCAAGTTACGCAACTGCACATCATCTAAACCTTGGGTTTTTTCTTTTCGATAACGGGCGATAAAAGGCACGCTTGCGCCGTCATCCAATAATGAGATAGCCGCTTTAACGCTTTGATTGGGCACCGACAATTCGTGTGCGATGGTATTGATGATAGATTGCATAGTGCTCAGGCTGACGTAAATAGTGCCCCGTAGTATATGCAATTGGATCAAAAAAGGCAGCGTTAGCTGCCTTTTTTAAAAATACGTTTAAATTTACAAATGTTTGGCTAAGAACTTCTCAATTATTTCGAACATTTCGATCTTTCGAAAGCCGTGGCCTTCGTTAGATTTCATCATCCATTCATAAGGTTTACCAAGCTCGTCTAATTTGTCTTTTAACAAAGTAGCGTGCTTGTAATTAACACGAATATCTTTCTTACCATGAATAATAAATACTGGCGCCTTAATGTTTGCTACATGCGACATACCCTTCATCAATTTTTCATCTTTTCATCTTTTGATCGCCTACTTGATGCTTAAATGTTTCTCATGTTATGTCCGTGTTAAGCCGTGAAAAGTAGTGAGTGGCGATGATCAAGTCATCGTTTTTATTGCCGACACTTTAATCTGTCAGCAGCAAAAAAAGCATTAAAAAACATAGGAATGTTACAACTCGTTAACACAATAGCTTGCTGAAAATATTGGTAGAAACACATAATTAGCATGGAAAATTGAAACGTGCTGCCCTAGAATGTTACGCATTACCTTTGTTGAATAAGAAACTATGAAAACAAACTTAGTTACCCTAGCTGGCTGGAAAAAGCTTGATATTGAGCTTAAGTATTTGTGGAAAGAGAAACGACCACAGGTCACTCGTGCTGTCTCTGCAGCGGCTGCATTGGGCGATCGTAGTGATAACGCCGAATACAAAGAAGGCAAACGAGAGCTGCGTTCTATTGATCGTCGATTACGTTTTCTGATGAATCGTTTAGATGAATTGCAAATAGTGCATTATGCGCCATCACAAGAAGGCAAAGTTTACTTTGGTGCTTACGTTGAATTAGAAAATGAGCAACAGCAATTGGTCACTTATCGTATCGTTGGCCCCGACGAAATCGATGTAGCTAATAATCACATCACCATCGACTCACCAATGGCAAGGGCGTTAATTGCTAAAATGGTTGACGATGAAGTCGTAGTGAAGGCCCCAAGTGGTGATCGCTTGTGGTACGTCACGAAAATTTATTATAAGAAATGAAATATACCTTGTAACAAAGCAAGCCTTAAATAAATGGCTAAGCTTTTGCTTTGCGTATGTTTAAATTTTATAGTGTCACTAATTAGTTTATTGTTGAGATAATCGATATGGGAAATGAAACCACCAAAATTTTGGTCGTAGATGATGACGTAAGATTACGTAATCTGTTAGAACGTTATTTAGTCGAGCAAAATTTTCAAGTGCGCACCGCTGGTGAAAGTGAACAAATGAATCGCCTGATGGAGCGCGAGAATTTTCATATCATGGTGCTAGATTTAATGTTGCCCGGTGAAGATGGCTTGGCTATTTGTAAGCGTTTGCGTAAAGAGAACAACGATATCCCTATTTTAATGCTAACGGCTAAAGGGGACGAGGTTGACCGGATCATTGGTCTTGAATTAGGTGCGGACGACTATTTACCTAAGCCTTTTAATCCTCGTGAGCTACTAGCACGCATCAACGCTGTATTACGTCGCCGCAGCGATGAAATACCTGGCGCACCGTCGCAAAATGAAGAGCTTATTAAATTTGGTGAATTCGAATTGAATTTGGCCACAAGAGAAATGACTCAAGGCGACAAGGTAACGTCACTAACCTCTGGTGAATTCGCGGTATTAAAATCTCTAGTGACTCATCCTAGAGAGCCAATGTCCCGTGATAAATTAATGAACTTGGCTCGTGGGCGTGATTATAGTGCACTAGAACGTAGTATCGACGTGCAAGTTTCGCGATTACGCCGCATGATCGAAGAAGATCCGGCAAATCCTCGTTATATTCAAACCGTGTGGGGTTTAGGTTATGTGTTTGTGCCTGACGGCAGATCACATTAGTGAGTCATTGGTTTCCGCGCAGTGCTTTTGGTCAAACGGCACTGCTAATTGGTTTTTTATTATTAATTAACCAACTCGTCTCATACGTCATTGTGGTTAAACACGTTGTTGAGCCTAATTTCAGGCAAATAAACACCTTATTGGCTAAGCAAGTTAAATTGGTGTTTATGAATGTGCCTGACCAAGGGCGAGAGCAACTACCTACCGACGAAATTCTTAGTGAAAAATTTCAAGAAGTCACTGGACTACGAGTTTATCCTGCCTATCTAGCGCCTAAATTTGGTTTAGACAAGGCGGTGCCCTATGTCTTTATGTCACAACAAATCGGTGAGTATTTAGGCGGTAAAACAGAAGTGCGAGTCTCCAAAGATAATGGATTTATGGTGTGGATTAACCCGCCACAAGATCCTTATGTCTGGATTGCTATCCCGTTAGAAAATGTCGATGAAAGTGATTTTTCCCCACTAACGTTTTATTTGATGGTGATCGGTGGTTTGTCGATTATTGGCGGCTGGTTCTTTGCTCGGTATATCACTAAGCCATTGCGCTTGTTGCAAAAATCAGCAAATCAAGTGGCCCATGGTGAATACCCAGAGCGTCTAGAGCTTCAAGGCTCGTCTGAAATTGTTGGGGTGACCAAGGCGTTTAATTCTATGGCGTATGGCATCAAGCAATTGGAAGACGATCGCTCATTGCTCATGGCTGGTATTTCTCACGACCTTCGTACACCACTTACTCGAATTCGCCTAGCCACTGAAATGTTAGACGACAAAGAGTCTTTTTTTAAAGAAGGCATCGAACAAGACATTGATGATATGAATGAAATCATCGACCAATTTATTGCTTACATTAAGCTTGATCGGGAAGAGAAATCTGAGCTGCACTCACTTAATGAGATTATTAGTGCACAAGTCAAAATTGAATTACAGCAAGGGCATAATATCGTGCTAGCGTTAACCGATATACCACCATTTATGTTGCGACTTAGCTCATTAAAGCGGGTAATCTCTAATTTAATTGGTAATGCTGTTCGTTATGGCGGCGGTGAAATTTATGTCAGTTCTGGTATCAGTGGCAAAGAAATGGCCTATTTTCTAATAGAAGATAATGGACCAGGTATCCCGGCCGGAAAAATTCAGCAACTGTTTAAGCCATTTGTACAGGGAGATAACGCCCGAGGTGGTCAAGGCAGTGGCTTAGGTTTGGCTATTGTACAGCGTTTTGTCAATATGCACGGGGGACGCGTGGTCATTTCAAATAGAGCCCAGGGCGGTTTATTAGTGCGCGTTGAACTACCATTAAAGCCATAAGCTATTGTATTTTAATTTAAGATAGATAATACCAATCGTGCTGATAGATATTATCAGTTGGCGGAAACCCGTTTTAAAGTTCATACTTAGTTCACTTAATCAGCAATGGAGTTTTTCAATGTTACAGAATATAGAAGGTCAAACAGTACCAAGCGTTACGTTTAAAACCCGTGATAACGATCAGTGGTTAGACGTTAGCAGTGAACAGTTATTTGCTAATAAAACCGTGGTATTGTTCTCGTTGCCAGGCGCTTTTACCCCGACGTGTTCTTCAACTCATTTGCCGCGTTATAACGAATTAGCCCATGTATTTGCACAAAATGGTGTTGATGAGGTTGTTTGCATGTCGGTAAACGATACCTTTGTTATGAATGCATGGTTAAAAGATCAAGCCGTAGAAAACATTACCGTGATACCTGATGGTAACGGAGAGTTTACTCAAGGCATGGGTATGCTGGTGGACAAACAAGCGATAGGCTTTGGCAAGCGTAGCTGGCGTTATTCGATGTTGGTCAAAAATGGCGTGATTGAAAAGATGTTCATTGAGCCAGAAAAAGATGGCGACCCATTTGAAGTATCTGATGCTGATACCATGCTCAATTACATTAATAGTGATGCTAAAGCGCCACAAGATGTGACTATGTTTACCAAGCCTGGTTGTCCTCATTGTGCGTCAGCAAAGCAATTGCTCGCTGATAAAAACATTCCATTTGAAGAGGTGGCCTTAGGCCAAGCCGCAACATTAGTATCATTGCGTGCGGTAAGTGGTCGCGATACTGTGCCACAAATTTTTATGGCAGGTAAACATATCGGTGGCGCAGACGATCTTCGAGCGTATTTCTCTTAAGCGATAAGTAAATTAGTTCGGTGAAAAAGGTGATTATGGTAAAAAAGCACCTTTTTTGTTAGTGAACGATTTATTTATGCAAATTAACGGCTATCTTTAATAGTTCAATTAAGCACTAAAGATAGCCCAATTCGTGTTGTTACTGTACACTACGGCCTTTTTCCGCCACTGCGCACGAAATATTTGGTGTAGCCATTGGCGATCGATAAATTTACATGAGTCTAATTTATGAGTTTTGCTGATCTGGGTTTATGCCCACAAATACTTGAAGCCGTTGCCGAACAAGGCTACGAAACACCTTCACCAATACAAGCTGAGGCGATTCCTGCTGTTTTAGCAGGCAAGGATGTTATGGCCGCCGCCCAAACGGGCACCGGTAAAACAGCCGCTTTCACCCTACCAATTTTGGAAATGCTACGCAGAGGCCAACAAGCGCAAAATAACCAAGTACGTGCGCTTATTTTGACCCCTACACGTGAGCTTGCAGCACAAATCGCCGAAAACGTGGCGACATATAGTAAAAATCTGCCACTGAAATCAACCGTTGTTTTTGGTGGTGTGAAAATTAACCCGCAAATGCAAAAATTACGTCAAGGTGCCGATGTGTTAATCGCAACACCTGGTCGTTTAATGGATCTATATAATCAGCGTGCCATTCGTTTTGACCAGTTAGAAGTATTGGTATTGGATGAAGCCGATCGCATGCTAGACATGGGTTTCATTCATGATATTCGTCGTATCATCAAATTTTTGCCAACTAAGCGTCAGAACTTGATGTTTTCGGCAACGTTTTCAGACGACATTCGACGCTTAGCAAAGGGTATGATCAACAATCCAGTTGAAGTATCGGTAACGCCGCCAAACTCTACGGTTGATCGCATTAAACAATGGATGGTGCCGCTAGATAAAGCTAAAAAATCTGCTGTTTTATCGTTCTTAATCGAAGACAATGATTGGAAGCAGGTATTGGTATTTACTCGTACCAAGCATGGCGCTAATCGCCTGACCAAAAATTTAGAAGCTAAAGGCCATAGCGCTGCTGCTATCCATGGCAATAAAAGTCAGGGCGCACGCACTAAAGCCTTAGCAGGCTTTAAAGATGGCACGATTAAAATTCTGGTTGCAACCGATATTGCGGCTCGTGGTTTAGACATTGATCATTTACCGCATGTTGTTAACTTTGATTTACCAAACGTTGCGGAAGATTATGTACACCGTATCGGTCGTACCGGTCGTGCTGGTAAGTCAGGCGAAGCCGTATCGTTAGTGAGTAACGACGAAATGGATCAGCTTAAAGATATCGAACGTTTGATTAAGCAGTTAATCGACCGTGTAGAAATTCCTGGATTTGAGGCGCTGCACCGCGTGCCTGAAACAGAACTAGATACTCGCCCGATTAAAGCAAAACGCGCGAAAAGCCCAAAAGCAAGCCATCATGACGGCCAACGCTCGGCTGAAAATTCTCGTGGACATAAGCCTAAAAGCGCAAATACACGTCATAAAGCGAATGGCTCAAGCAATACCAGCAGCCGTAATAGCAATGGCAATAAGAGCGCGAGCAACCAAGGGCAAGGCAACGAAAGCAATAAACGTAGCAACGGTCAACGCCGTAACCCGAATAGCTAATCGCTGATAATGCCACAATAGCCGTCTGTATTTAGGACGGCTTTTTTATGTTCAGGACGAACGGTATGCCGCGCTGCCACGGAGCGGCTATGTTTAAAAAATGAGAATTAATCATGTCTGATAAATTACGAGTTGCACAAGAAGCTACCTTGCTAGCTTTCTTAAATGAAAACCTGCACGGATGGTCACGTAAGAAAATAAAACAACGCTTACAAACTGGTTGTGTTGTTATTAATGGTGAACAAAGTACGCAATATGACTTTGCCTTGGTTGCTGGCGATAACATTGAAGTATTAGCCTCACCAAAAAGCATTAAACATGGTGTGGCTAAATTACACATTATCTATCAAGATGCCGAGCTAATTGTTATTAATAAGCCAGCTGGCTTACTGTCGGTTGCGTCTGCCACAGAGACCAAACAACATGCATTGGCTATTTTACGAGTACAGTTATCCAGTGCCAAGCAAGAAGTCAAATTGTGGCCTGTACATCGCCTAGATCGTGATACTTCAGGCGTATTGATGTTTGCTACCTCGCGTGAAATGCGTGAAGCCATTATGGCGCGCGGGGGAAAAACAGAAAAAACCTATTTAGCCATTGTTGCAGGTTGCCCAAAAGAAAGTGAAGGCACTATCGATCAGCCACTGCGATTAGACTCAAAAGACTATCGCATGCATGTTGGTGCGCATCCTGAAGCAAAAAACGCGGTCACTCATTATCAAACTAAGCGTACTGTTAATAACAGAAGCTTGGTCGAAGTACAGATTGAAACAGGGCGACAGCACCAAATTCGTGCTCATTTGGCATGGTTAGGCCATGCGGTTATTGGTGATGCACGTTACGGTAAAAATGGTCCTCGCATGGGACTGCATGCTCAGCGCGTCAGCATTATCCGTCCTGACACCGAAGAAAAATTAGTGTTTGAAGCGCCAGCGCCAAGTGATTTCTTATTATTGTTAAAAAAGAAAACAGCTGCTAAAAAATAAAAATGAAAAAGTCTGATAAAAAAATAGCCAATGCGCTACGAAAAGCGCTAACTTATGTTTGTGAAGAACTCGAGGACAGTGTTGAGGGTTTTAGCTGGTTAACCGATGAGGTTAACTATGATCAATACCCAAAATCGCTGGTGGTTATATTAATGTTCGAGACGAGTGAAATGGCGACTGCTGCAAAGAGTGAGCAAGCGCCGTTTATTCATTCGACGCTTGAAAAGTACTTAACACCACTAGATCCTAAGTTTAAACAACATAAACCACGGGTGGTTTTTAAGGCACTCTAATCTAGAGCCTGTCGCCAGATCCTTTGAATAAGGCAATAACATGGACTTCTCAATACTCGAACGATATTTGTTAGCTAAGCCACATTCGGCGGTGTACTTTCCATTTGGCGAAGAGATTAATGTCTATAAAGTAAAAGAGAAGATGTTTGCCATTTTAGCCCGTGGGAAAATGGGCAAGGACGATGGAACCGATAACCATTGGTGGCTCAATCTTAAATGTGATCCCGACGAAGCGGTGATGTTGCGTGACATATTCCCCTCAATCATTGCTGGTTATCATATGAACAAGCGTCATTGGAATACGGTGATTATGGATGGCAGTGTGCCCAAGGGCGAGATTGAGCGGATGATTGATAATTCGTTTTTATTGGTTGTTAACAAAATGACAAAAAAAGATAAGCAGTCAATTATACCAATTACATTAGGTAAGTGATCTTGTTGTGCGAAGGTAAAATAAACGAGAACACATGTTCATTGTTCCAGACTGAACATAAGCACCTACGTCCTGTAGGCGAGGTGCTTGATTGATTTCGACATGGATGTCGATATTAGAGCAATGCAGGAACTCATTGCCGAACAATAGCTAGCTATTGGGATTGAAAGCAACGCCGTTATCGTTAGTTTTAAGCATCAAGAATGGGCAATTAATTATCGGAGTTGGTATATAACTCGATAATCGAAAATGTTGCGCCCTGGGGATCGTTAATTACCGAAAAACGACCTACTTCTGGAATGTTGGTAGCGGGCACGCATATTATGGCCCCTAGTCGCTGTGCTTTAGCAATCGTTTCATCACAACTTTCAACAGCAAAATAATTCATCCAATGCGGCGGGATATCGCCCCATTCTTTGGTCAATTGCATCATGCCGCCTTGTGCTATGCCGACATTTGATAATTCGGTATAGGACATGCCTGCCATGTCTTTGTCGGTATATTGCCACGAAAACATGTGCTGATAAAATTCTTTGCTTTTTCTGGTATCGTGAGAAACCAGTTCATTCCAGCATAGGCTGTTATTCACATCACGTAATTCTAGCCCCGGATGCTCTTTGCCCTGCCAAATAGCGAATTTCGCGCCATTAGCTTCATTAATTACCGCCATGCGACCGGCATCCATCACATCGTGAGGGCCAGCGAGAACCTCGGCGCCAAGAGTTGTTGCTAGCACGACACTGGCATCTACATCGTCAACAGCGATATAAGAAAGCCAACTAGTCTGTTGTTTTTGCATTTTTTGTATGTCGGTCATTTGATACATTGCAGCAACGGTTTTTCCGTCAGATTGCAGCATGGTGTAATACATGCCGCCGCCAATGTCTTGGTCGATGGCTTGCCACGAGAATAGCTGACAATAAAAGTCTTTTGCTTGTTGCCAATCGTTTGCTGTTAATTCAACCCAGCAAAAACGGCCATGTGGATAATTACTCATGTTACTGCCTTTTGTTTTAAGGACCAATAGGTATAAGTTAGTGCGAGATGAGTAAAAAGGCAAGATGTTCGGAGTGGAATAAAGTAAAAACCTTCGATCCCTTACACAGGGCAA
>JABSRV010000139.1 GCA_013214905.1 Psychrobium sp.
GGTAATAATTATGACGTGCCCGATGTGTTTGCTCAAATGGGACCGGTGGCGGCAATTTACAGCGTGCTAAAACAAAGCAGAAATGCCAGTGCGCTATTAATTAGCCCGGTAGACTTGCCCTTGTTAGATTCATCTATGTTAGCGGCATTGCAGCAACGCGGTGAAAAAGAAAATAAGGCCTGTTTTTATCAAGATAATTGGTTGCCGCTTTATTTGCCTGTCACGCGCCAGCTACACGGTTTTTTAGAGCAAGCCTTTGCAAATATTACAGTCGATGGTAGCGGTAAAGGGCCGTCGATGCGCGCTTTATTAGGTTCTATTGAGTCATTGGCGCTAACAGCCGCCTTGCCAAACAAACTGCTCAGTGCCAATACCCCAGAACAGTGGCAACAACTGGCCAAAAATTCATTTAATGTAAGGAACGACTAACTATGTCTAACCATGGTGCTGAAAACTTCATCCCACTTAACATAGCAATTTTAACCGTCTCAGACACACGAGACGAAAGCAGTGATACCTCAGGACATTTATTGGTTGAGCGCCTAACATCAGCCGGACACAAACTTGCTGCCAAGAGCATCGTCAAAGATGATATTTATCAACTGCGTGCTATTGTTTCAAATTGGATTGCCTGTGACGAGGTGCAAGTCATTATTACCACCGGTGGTACCGGATTCACCGCTCGTGATTATACTCCCGAAGCGTTAAGCATTTTATTTGACCGCACCATTGACGGTTTCGGTGAGCTATTTCGCGCTATCTCTTATACCGAAATTGGCACCTCAACCATTCAGTCGCGCGCGTTTGCTGGGTTTGCCAACAATACGTTGATTATGTCGGTGCCTGGTTCAACTAATGCGTGTCGCACCGCTTGGGACAAGGTCATTGTGGAGCAACTTGACGCCACACACCGTCCGTGTAATTTTGTACCGCATTTGAAGCTAGCCGATGCTTGCGGGAGTAGAAATTAATGAGCAATGTATTAACTCACCTCAATCAACAAGGTGAAGCCAACATGGTTGACGTTACTGATAAAGCGCTTAGCTCACGCAGCGCTACTGCGGTTGGTTTTATTAACATGCGCCCAGAAACCTTGGCGTTAATAAACCAAGGAGACAATGCCAAAGGCGATGTGTTTGCGGTGGCGCGTATTGCTGGCATTCAAGCGGCTAAAAAATGCAGTGATTTAATCCCTTTATGTCATCCATTAATGCTGAGCAAGGTGGCAGTGGACTTTACCATTGAGCCAGAGAAAAACCGTATTAAAGTGCAAAGCTTATGCCGCGTCACAGGACAAACGGGGGTGGAAATGGAAGCGCTAACCGCTGTTTCAGTTGCCTGTTTGACCCTGTTTGATATGTGTAAAGCGAGTGATCCGCAGATGCAAATAAGCGGTATTAACGTATTAAGCAAGCAAGGCGGCAAGTCTGGCGATTGGAAGCATAGCGGGACTAATAGTGGCAAGAGTAGTGGAGCATCGGCATGATCAAAGTAAGCTTTTTCGCCGCGCTTCGTGAGCAACTCAACTGCAGTGAACTTAATTTAGACATTGCCTTGCCTCTCACGGTTGCGCAAGTTAAAGCAGCGTTGATATCCCAGCAACCACAATGGGCAGGCTCTTTTAACAATGTATTGCTGCTTAGCGCGGTTAATCATCAAATGGTTGATGATAAATACAATGTCAATGATGGCGACCAAGTTGCATTTTTTCCGCCGGTAACGGGAGGCTAAAATGAATGATGTCAGCATTAGTATTCAAGAGCATGACTTTAACTTTGCCGATGAGTTGGAAAAATTAGAACAAGACAATCAACAAGACGGTGCTGTGGTGAGTTTTTTAGGGCGCGTGCGCAACAAAAACTTAGGGCAACAAGTCACTGCATTATTCCTTGAACATTATCCTCAGATGACCGAAAAGTCCTTGCAACAAATTGTGCAGCGCGCGCAGCAACGGTGGCAATTGGGGCGTATTTGCATTATCCATCGTGTTGGTTTGCTAGCGGTTGGCGAGAAAATTGTGATGGTTGCTGTGACTAGTCAACATCGAAGCGACGCGTTTGAGGCGACGCAATTCATCATGGATTTTTTAAAAGTAGAAGCGCCATTTTGGAAAAAAGAAGTGTGTGAAGAAGGTGAAAAGTGGCTAAGCCCTAATCAAACTGACGTTGATAAAGCGGCGCAGTGGTAATTGATGCATAAGATTATCGTCGCTTTTACTGTCATTACTAGCCTACTTTGTGCAGGAGTAGTTCACTGCGCGGTGCAAGAAAAGCCGCTGCGCGTTGCGGTAGCCGCCAATTTCAGGCCAGTATTGCAAGAGCTATTAAGACAATTTAATTACCAAACAGGCATTCAAACGCAGCTCATTAGCGGCGCCACAGGCACTTTGTATCAACAAATAAAACATGGCGCCCCCTTCGATGTTTTTTTGGCCGCCGACACCTCTCGTCCTCGTCAGTTGCAACAAGACGGTTTGATTGTCACTGACAGCCGGCAAACCTATGCCATTGGTCGTCTTGCTTTATATCATTGGAAAAATACATCGTTTGAATTATCCGATCTAAAAGACGCAACAGGGCGAATAGCCATAGCGAGTCCACTTATTGCACCTTATGGTAGAGCCGCCAAACAAACCTTGCAGTCGTTAGGACTGTGGGCTGAATATCGCAACAGATTAATCACCGGTCACAACATTAGCCAAACGTTTGCTCAAGTGCGCAGCAAGGCGGTAGCCAGTGGTTTGATAGCTTATAGTCAGCTCAAGAAATTCAAACTTAAAGGTCAGCTTATTGAGCAGCGTCATCATCAGATTATCGCGCAGCAATTGGTGATCTTAAAAAGCAGTCAACAAATAGAGAATGCAAAGCATTTGAGTGAGTTTTTACGCAGTGAGCCCACGCAACAAATTTTGAAAAAAGCAGGGTACGACGCCATTGATAGCTCAATGAAAGCTGATTTTAAGCAAAGGAAAGGCAATGAACTCTGATTTACTAGCGCTGCTAACGACCCTGCAAATGGCCGCCGTATCCACGTTTATATTATTATTGATTGGCACGCCAATGGCGTGGTATTTAGCCAAGATGAATAGTCGTTTTAAGGTGTTGATAGAGGCGGTGATTGCGTTGCCGTTGGTATTGCCGCCAACGGTATTAGGCTTTTATTTATTGTTATTGATGTCACCGCAATCACTGCCCGGTGAGATGTGGCAGCAACTTAGCGGTCAGCAATTAGCGTTTAGTTTTAGCGCGATAGTCATTGGTTCGGTGATTTATTCATTGCCATTTGTGGTACAGCCATTGCAAAAATCGTTCGAGCAACTAGGGGAACCATTATTAGAAAGCGCGGCTATGTTGGGAGCTGGGCCCATTGATCGTTTCTTTAACGTGGTATTGCCGATCACCAAAGCAAGTTTTATTACCGCCGCGTCATTAGGTTTTGCTCATACCGTGGGTGAATTTGGAGTGGTATTAATGATTGGTGGCAACATTGGCGGCGAAACACGCGTTTTGTCGGTCGCCTTGTTCGAGCACGTTGAAGCCTTTGAATATGCGAAGGCGCATGTATTGGCTGGCTCATTATTGGTGGGTTCTTTTGTTTTATTAGCCGCGATTTATTTGCTTAATCACCGCGTTAAGTCGAGTACTTTATAATATGGCGCCGTTAATCATTGATTGCACCGTGCGTTATAGCGTGTTTGAACTGCAAATTAAACAAGAATTAGCACTTAACGGTGTGTTAGGGATTTATGGTCAATCGGGCTGTGGCAAGTCGACCTTATTACGTATCTTGAGCGGTTTAAACGGACAAGCAACGGGTAAGGTCGTGCTAGACAATCAAGTGTTGCTTAATAGTGAGCAAGGTGTTTTTGTGCCACCAGCGCAGCGAAATATTGGTTTGGTATTTTCTAATTGCCGTCTATTTCCGCATTTAAATGTGCTGAAAAATCTCAATTTTGCCGCTAAACGCTGTGTTAATCGCCGCTTAAAGACCGCTGATATTATTGAACTTACTCAACTAGGTGACTTACTGGCTCATGATGTTAGTCAGTTGTCGAGTGGGCAACAACAACGAGTAGCCTTAGCACGCGCCATATTGGCTGAGCCCAAATTGTTGCTATTAGACGAGCCTATGAGTGCACTCGATATTAGTAATAAACAGCTGTTGCTTGCCATGTTGCGCCAAGTTCACCGTGAGCTGCAATTGCCAATGTGTTATGTCAGTCATAGTTTGCATGAACTGCAAACCGTGGCCGATGATTTATTAGTGATGGACTCGGGCAAGGTACGTGGCTACGGCAAGATAGCAACGATGGTTCATCAGTTAAATGAGCTGGATGAAGCCGCGGCGCAAACCAGTTTATGCTTGACGGTTGCTGCGCATTTACCACAATACGCACTAAGCTCTTTATCTCTTGGTTTACAGTCGCTTTATTTACCCTTACTCAAGGACAATATGGGTAACCTATTGACCATTGGCAGCAGTGTTCGCATTACCATTGCGGCAAATGAGATTAGCATTGTCAAACAAGCGACTGTCGATAGTTCGATGGTCAATCAACTACCGGTAAAAATTACTACTATTAAAACGTTTGCCGGTAATAGTTTACTTAGCGTTGTTTGCCAGCAACAAACATTTTTTGTGCAAATTAGTCTGATGTCTAGTGAACGTTTAGTGCTATCGGTGGGTGATAAGGTGATTATTCAATTTAAAGCCAGCGCACTGCACTTTTTAGGTCTTAAAGATTAAAGTTGCTAGGCCGTAAAGATTAGTGACTTAGGGGTAGTAAAATGAACAGAAAAAGGAGTCAACAATACTCATGTTAACGGTTAAAGAGACGTTGCGATATTCTCGGCAAATAATGTTGCCTAAGATAGGTGAGGCAGGGCAGTTGCGTTTAACGCATAGCAAAGTATTGATTATTGGCTTGGGAGGTTTGGGTAATCCTACAGCGTTATATCTAGCGGCTGCAGGTGTTGGAAGTTTACTGCTAATAGACGGTGATACGATTGAAGTATCGAATTTACCACGGCAAATTTTGTTTAACGATGACGATATAGGATTAAGTAAGGTGGCGGTAGCGGCGCAGAAGATAGCGCGTAATAATCCCGATATTGTGGTTGAAGAAATCGATGAGATGCTAGATCAATCGCTGGCTGATTATTATATCCCCCAAGTTGATGTGGTGATTGATTGCAGTGATAACTTTGCCACGCGCCAGTTAATTAATCGCCATTGCATTGAGCATCAAGTGCCATTGATTATTGCATCTGCCACGGGATTCGATGGTCAGTTATTGATGGTTGATAGCAACATTAAAAACAGTGCTTGTTACCATTGTTTGTATCCAGAACAGGACAAAGAACCTGAACAAAACTGTCAAACGCTTGGTATATTGGGTCCGGTATTAGCGATTATCGCTGGCATGGCGTGCTTACAAGCAATCAAACAGCTAAGCGGTTTGCCAATGCAGCTTAATCAGTTGAGTTTGTTTGATGGTTTGAGCAATCAGTGGCAACAATTTTCATTTAAAAAACAGCCACAATGTCCTGTTTGTGGCTGATTTTTCGTTGTTGTTTTTTCTAATCGACTTGCCAAACCGCGAGTTCATTATCGCTGGGTTCGGTAAATTGAAAACGCTTGCCGCCGGGAAATTCAAAAATTTCTTTAATAATTACCCCACCTGCTTGCTCAACTGCTTGTAAACTAGCGTCTAAATCGTTACTTAATAATACGATTAGTGCACCGCCAGTGTTGGTGGTAGAGCAAAGCGGCGCACGAAAAAATCCGCCGCCAATGCCTTGCTCGTCAAAAGAGCTATAGTTGGGGCCATAATCGGTGAATTGCCAATTAAAGGCGGCGCTAAAAAATGCCTTGGTCGCTGCTAAGTCACTAGCAGGAAATTCTACGTAATTAATATGGGTCATATAGAGTTTAATCCTTACAATCTGGTTCGAAAAATAACCACAAAACTTGTGGGAATTGCTGTTTAAACGCCTTTTCAACCTCGTTAATGGCAGCAATAAGTTCGGTGCCCGACAAGTTCTCGGGCATTTTCGCCTTAATCGCTACCATCACGTCTTCGCCCATTTGCAGGGTTAGCATATTAAAAACGTGCTCAACTGATTTTTGTTGGTCTAGAAATTCGCGCATTTCTTTATCAATAAACGGGTCAACGCCTTGACCAATTAATAAATCTTTTACTTCGCGAGCGACTAATACCGCTATCACAATTAACAAGACACCAATACCAATCGAGCCAATAGCGTCATAAATAGGATTGCCGGTAACCATGGTTAAGATAATGGCGCCAAGGGCGAATACAAGGCCAAGCTGCGCGGCTAAATCCTCACCAAACACTACCACTAGCTCGCTTTGGCGGCTTTCTCTAAACCAGCGCCATAACGAGCGTTCGCCCCGTGTTTTATTGATAACCGCAATGCAGCCCCATAAAGATGCTCCTTCGGCCAAAATGGCAAATATAAGTACCGCAATCGCGATATAGGGCTGATTTAGTGGCTCGTCACTGCTTAGTTTGTGCCAGCCTTCGTAAATTGAAAACATGCCGCCGACTGTAAATAACATAATGGCGACAATGAAGGACCAAAAATAGATTTCTTTGCCGCTGCCCAGCGGATGCTCGATGGATGGTGGTTTTTTAGATTTCTTTAAGCCAAGTAACAACAAACCTTGATTGGCACAATCGGCGGTAGAATGCACCGCTTCGGCCATCATCGCACCAGATCCTGTATAAAACGCGGCGAAATATTTAGCGATAGCAATGGCGAAGTTAGCACCAAGTGCGTAAAAAATACTTTTTATTGAACTAGATTGCGCAGACATGACCGTCCTTAGATGTGGCGTGAGTTGTGGCAAGTGCCATTAAATGTAACCTAATTTCCTCTGATTGCAATGTTGCATAGGGTTTATTTACCTTAGTTTAAAAACTCAATGAGCCAATCAAAGGTTAACACTGTAGTGAATATTTTTAACGTAATTAACGCTACAAAAACAAGGATTAACGCGGCCTTTGCTTTCCTACTTTTAAGATTATTCCAAAACTGTAACTTTGATTTCAATTCCTTTTTTAGATCGCTAATCGCTGTATTCACTATTTGTACCTTATTATTTAGCCTTTTAGGACATCAATCTGTCACGTTTTTAGCTTGTTGCAAAGGGAATTTATTGCCTCGGGTATCGACTCGTTATATTACATCGCCCTCAAACAACAACGCCTCACTTGCGACTATGATTCACATCAACGCGGATCACCTTAAGGCGATGCTTAGTTTGGCGGCAGTGAAAATAGGTTCAGGTTAGCGATTTATAAAAATTTCTTAAGCTTGAACGAAATAGAGGCACAAGTATTTTGCTATTAAGGCGTTTAGATGATTGCTCCTATGTTGTTAATAGTTCAGAATATAAGCATTTTATTAAATGACTCCAGTCATAAACTTTACAACTGAGCTATCAACTATGCGTCACTTATTAAGTGCAATTTTTTTTATAACACTCATATTTAGTCACATGAGTGTTGCACGAAATGTAGACGATAATCTGTTGTGGGTAACCGATAATTGGCCTGGCATAACGGATAATGATGAAGCCCTGTATTCAACATTGTTCCAAGAAATTTTTACTTCACAAGGGTTTAAATTAAACAAAACGTTCGTTCCGTTCAAACGTGCGGTGGCTTTTGTTAATCAACATGAAGTCGATTTCGCTGGTGGCATTACCAAAGAGTATACTCCAAGTTCTTCCCATATTCAGGCACCTTTTGCTGTACTCGCCACTCCTGTATTAGCTTTTTATAAGAAAACGACAATCACCGAGACGTTATTGGGGCTTGAAATGTTAAGGCGTTATCGAGTGGTTTCTTCGCCGCAACTCGGCAAGTCAATTGGGCTGGAAGATGTGTATGAAGTCACTAATAAATCTCAAGCATTTCTAATGGTGGTAAATGGCAGAGCCGACGTATATATCGATAATAAAGGTGAATTAAATGGCACCGTTAGCAAGTATGCGCATCTTGCGAGTAATTATGATGAAGACCAATACAAAACATCTATGGTTGGGTTTTCATCTTGGTATATGATTTCACCCAAGACCAGTCGTGGAGATGCGGTGATGAAGGCATATATAAAAGGCAGCATTGAATTATTGCAAAGTGGAAGGCTCGCTGAAATATATGAGAGCCGAGGATTTATTGTTCCAGCTGAGTTAATTAGTTATGCCGTGGATTTAAATGCAAGTAAACAAGATTAGTGAACCTCTTGCTTCATTAGCTCAATATCACCCCTATCAACAGCAAAAATAAAATCAGACTAATACCTTGCCAAAACTTTACTGGATCCCGCTCAATCAACGGTAATTTAGAGGGATGTTGTTCTCGCAGCAAGCTAGAGTTGTTTAATGCGGTAACAAATTCAGAATAGGATTGATAGCGATTACTCGGGCTGGGCGATAATGCCTTAGATAATACGACATCTAACCAAGTTGGCAGATCATCACGATAGGTGGTGATTGGAATATAACGCCATAAGTTGGTTTTTTTAGGCGCTTGTTCTGGGCGCTCGATTTCTTTAAAGGGTAGACGGGCGCATAACATTTGATAAATCATTACAGCTAACGAAAATAGGTCGCTTTGTTGGCTGTGTCGTTGCCCCAAAAATAGCTCTGGCGCGGTAAAATTTAGCGTGCCAGCGGGTAAGCCATCAATTTGCATGGTCATGCTGTCACTAATAGCACCCACTTGGCAGCTACCAAAGTCGATGAGTTTTATACGGTTATGCCCGTCAAACATAAAGTTATCACTCTTAATATCACAATGCACCACATCATGGCGTTGTAAAATTCGCAACGCTTGCACTACTTGCACTGTAATATCACGCACTTGAGTGAGCGTTGGAAGCGGGTGGTCTTTGCACCATTGCTCTAATGTTTGCCCCTGAACATATTCACAGACATGATATAGAAAACGGCCATTACTTAGCGGCTGCTCTATTTTCATCACGGCGG